>DASYZH010000246.1:0-43288 GCA_035946435.1 Puia sp.
CATACCACGCAGATGTCTGACCGTTGTCTTCATCCCCACAGTAGCCGTCGGGCGTGGCATGGTAAAGCTTGTTCATCGCCTCCCGCACCCGGTACTGGCATTTCCAGGGCTCTCCCGCATAATTATAGAGGTACAGCATATGCTGGATAGGCTGATTGCCATGTGCATATTGCCCCATACCGGCGATCTGCATCTCACGTATCTCATGGATCACCTCGCCATAATAGCTGTCGTCGAATGTCGGCGGCATGATGAAGACGCTGTCGAGCATGCGCACGAACTCGGCCTTCCCCCCCATCAGATCGATGAGCCCCTGGATATCATGAAATACACCCCAGGTATAATGCCAGCTGTTCCCTTCGGTGAAGGCATCGCCCCACTTAAAAGGGTTGAAGGGACTCTCAAAGCTTCCATCCTTATTTTTTCCGCGCATAAGATTATGCGATGGGTCAAACAAATTGCGATAGTTCAAACACCGTTGTGCATAGATCTTCAGCTCCGATTCCGGCCGTCCAAGCGCCTTGCCCAAACGATAGATCGCAAAATCGTCATACGCATATTCAAGTGTCCGCGCTGCGTTCTCATTGATATGTACGTCATAGGGAACATAACCCAGCGTGTTATAATACTCGACACCTTCCCGGCCAACGGCTGGGATCGGCCCCGCCGCATTGGCGTCTTTCAGAAGGGCATCATACAGCGTATGGATATCGTACCCACGCAATCCCTTTAGCCAGGCCTCCGACACCACCGACGCCGAGTTGTTACCGATCATGACACTACGATAGCCGGGATCGGACCATTCGGGCAACCAGCCGCCTTCTTTATAGTCGTTGATAAGTCCCTCCTGCATCTCCTTGTTCATCGACGGATAAACGAGGTTCAGGAAGGGATACAAAGCGCGGAAGGTATCCCAGAAACCGGTGCCGGAGAACATATACCCCGGTTGCACGGTTCCATTATACGGACTATAATGTACGATATGCCCTGCGGCGTCCTTTTCATAGATGCGCATCGGGAAGAACAGCATACGATAAAGACATGAATAAAAGGTCCGCATGTCATCGATGGTACCGCCTTCTACGGACACGCGTTTCAATGTGGCATTCCACACCTCGCGGCCCTTGGCTTCTACCGTTTCGAAATCATCGTTGCCGATCTCTTTCAGATTTTCTTCAGCTTGTTCAATACTGATGAAAGAAGACGCTACCCGTGCATTCACGATCGTCCCGCGATGATTCGCCGCAAAACCAACGATGGCGCCTACATGCTTGTCGGAGAGCTCCAGCGAATCCATCAGCGTGCTATCCTTCCAGGTATGTACGCCAGTGAACGGCTGATCGAATACGATCACGAAGTAGTTTTTAAAATTTTTTGCCACACCGCCGCTGTTGCGCGTAGTATACCCCACGATCTTGTTCTCGCCGGGTATGATGCGGATATAAGAGCCTTTGTTGTACGCGTCTACGACGATATTCGCGCTATCCGTTTGCGGCAGGGTAAAACGAAACCGAACGGCCCGCTCCGTGGGCGTAAATTCCGTGGTAATGTCATAGTCGGCCAGATAGACCTTATAGTAATAAGGCTTTACAACTTCCGCCTCGTGCGAGAACCAGGACTGCCGTGCCCCTTCGGTAAATTTCATACCCTGAACCGGCATAAGACTGAATTCGCCGAAATCGTTCATCCACGGACTCGGCTGATGCGTCTGCTTGAATCCGCGGATTTTGTGCTCGGTATACATATATTGCCACCCGTCGCCATTTTTGCCGGTTTGCGGCGTCCAGAAATTCATCCCCCAGGGCAAGGCTATCGAAGGATAGGTGTTGCCGCTGGACAAGTCGTAGGTGCTCTGCGATCCCATGAGCGGATTCACAAAATCCACGGGGTCGTTTACCTTATCGATATATTGGCTTTGCGCCCCATGCGCAAAAGCCGCCAGTGCGCTAAATAGAACAATTTTTTTTAGCATGGTGGTGAGGAAAATTTTAGGCCCGCAAAGTAGGACAATTATTGGCTCTCCCTGGCTAACAATTTCTCTAGTCGCCTTATCCTGTTATAGATCACGGGATGACTGCTATGAAACACAATAAAATAGCGATTCACTACCGGCTCTCCGCTATTCGCCAGTTTCAACAGCGCCCGTCGCAAGCCATCTCCGTAGCCAAGCCTGCAGGCAAAAGCGTCTTGCCGGTATTCTGCTAAACGCGATAGCAGCAATGCTAAGAAATAAAAGATGCGGTTTAGCACGGCAAACAGCAATACGAAAACGATCACAGGGATCACCGCTTTTAGCAAATGGATACGGTTTAGCCCATAACCCAGCAGGAGCAGCACGATCGCCCCGCCCAGGATATTGACGCGGTTCACCCGCATCGCTCCCCGGCTGGTCTGTACCGTGGCAGCCGATAAAAAGGCCCGGCGGACGATCACGGCGCCAACCCGGTAGATGCCAAAGACTGCCTGTGGCAACAAACCCGCCGTGGCAAAAGCCGCTGCCACAGCCGTATCCCCGCTCAATAGATGCCCCAGCTCATGCGCGAGCACACCACGCAGCTCGCCGGGCGAAAGCCGCTCCAGCAGCGGCCTCGAGATGGCGATAGTATGATAACCCGTGGCATAGGCGTTCAATTCACGCGATTCATCGATCCAGACGGTCACCCGCCGGCCCGAATCCGCTTTTTCCAGCAGCTCCTCCAGGGCGGGATAAAGTCGTTGCTCCTCGGCCAGCAGCGGCCGGCGAAGCCGGGAACGCAGAAACATCGAAATGCCTGCCCACAAATAGGCCGACCCAAAACAACAAAAGACCCAACCCAGCACCACCAGCCATTGTATATATAAAGGATAACGGAACCCTGAGCTTACCAATACGGCCTGGAATGCAAAAATGGTGAGCAACACATAGAATAGCACTATCACGATTTGAAAATACTTGCTCATTGATCGTATCTTTAGCGTATGAAATTAATTATTTCTTTTCTCGTCCCCTTTTCTGTTTTTGCACTTTTAGCACAACGGTCGTTCGCCCAAAACCCAGCCGGTCACGCCCCACAGGAGCACGCACCGCTTTGCTACGTCGACCCCTATATCGGCAGCGACGCGCATGGTCACGTCTTCCTCGGCGCCAGTGTGCCCTTTGGCGCAGTACAGGTCGGCCCTACGAACATCAACAAAGGCTGGGATTGGTGCTCGGGATATAATTACTCGGACAGCGTCGTCAAGGGATTTGCCCAGAACCACCTGAACGGCACCGGTATTCCCGATCTCTGCGATGTCCTGATCATGCCCTTCACGGGCCGGGTGCGCACCGAGCCAGGTACGCAGCAGGACCCCACCTCCGGCTACTCCTCGCACTATGACCATCGTCACGAGATCGCCCGGCCGGCGTACTACGCCGTGTGGCTCAAAGATCACAAGGTCCGCGTGGAGCTCACCGCCACGGAACGCGTAGCCTTTCATCGGTATACCTTTCCACGCGACCGCGCCGGCCATATCATCATCGATCTCTTCCAGGGCAATTTCGACGCGGGCTGGCAACATCCCAAGGTCTCCGCACACCTGCTGAAACTCAACGACTCCACCCTCATTGGCTGGCGCAACTCCTCCCAGTGGGCGCAAGACCGCCGGATCTACTTTGCCATCCGCACCAATTTCAAGCTCAACAATTTCACTATCCTCAAAGGTGATCGGCCCATTACAGCGATGTCCCTCGAAGCAGACTCGGTAAAAGGGCTCATCAGTTTCAAACATACCCCATCCTCCGTCATGCTGAAGATCGGCGTCTCTAATGTCAGCGGTGAGAAGGCGCTCGCCAATCTCGAGGCCGAGATCCCGGGCTGGAACTTCGACCGCGTCGTCCGCCAGGGCAACGAAAAATGGGAAAAAGAACTTTCCCGTATCAACATCCAGGCCGGCGACTCCGCACAACGCAAGGTCTTCTACACCGCGTTTTACCATACGATGGAGGCCCCGGCCTTGTACAACGACCACGACAGCACCTACCGCGGCACGGATGGGAAGGTCATCGAACATGCGCCGTATAATAATTACACCATCTTCTCGACCTGGGATACCTACCGTACCTTCAACCCCCTGATGACGTTGGTCCAGCCGGACCGGGTGAATGATATCGTCAACACCATGCTGGCCATCTATACCCAGCAGGGAAAGTTACCCATTTGGCACCTGCAGGGCCGCGAGACGGATTGTATGGTCGGTTATAGCGCCGTACCCATCATCGCCGACGCGTGGCTCAACGGTTACCGCGGTTTCGACGGTAACCTCGCCCTCGAAGCCATGAAAGCCTCCTCCACCCGGGACGACTATGGCATGAACTATGTCAAGCAGGAAGGCTATATTCCCGCCGATAAGGAACGCGAGTCGGTATCCAAGGCGCTGGAATACGCCGTTGACGACTGGTGTATTTCCCGTGTAGCCGCCAGCCTGGGCAAAAGCGAAGATGCCGCCCTCTATGCGAAACGCGCCCAATATTTCACCCGCTATTTCGACCCGGCGACAAAATTCATGACTCCCGTGCTCGCCAATGGGCAGTACCGCGCCTCCCTCAATCCCTTCCAACCCTACCAGACGACCAACGACTGGAACGACTATACCGAAGGGAACGCCTGGCAATATACCTGGCTGGTCCCGCAAGACCCCGAAAAGCTCATCGCGCTCATGGGTGGCGACAAACCCTTCGTGGCCAAGCTCGATAGCCTCTTCACCATCACCGGCTCGCTGGGCAGCGGAGCTCCCCCGGATATCTCCGGTCTCGTAGGGATGTACGCCCAGGGTAACGAACCCAATCATCATATTCCTTATCTCTACGCCTTCGCCGGCTGCCAGTGGAAGAATAGCGAGAAGATCGCGCATATCGCCCGCGAGATGTATACGGCGAAACCCGATGGGCTCTGCGGCAACGACGACTGTGGTCAGATGAGCGCCTGGTATGTGATGTCCGCCCTCGGCTTCTACCCGGTGAATCCCGCCAATGGCGTCTTCGTCTTCGGTACGCCGCTGGTGCGTCGCGCCGTGCTGCAAGTTGGCGACGGAAAAAAGTTTACGCTGGAAACCGCGAACTTCGGCGACAAGAATATCTATATCCAGCATGCCACTCTCGACGGCCGGCCCTATACCAAATCGTATATCGACTTCAAGGACATCAAAGCCGGCTCCACGCTGAAATTGTTCATGGGCGACAAACCCAATAAGGATTTCGGCGCCGCGCCCGAAGATCGCCCCCATTCGATGCCGCCTACGACCAGCATCTCCGTCAACCAGGCCATCTTCCCACCCAACGCCCCCAAGATCGCCGTCGTGAGCAGCGACACGGCACTGACGGGCACCAATTTCACGGTGCTCGACGACCAGCGCCATACAGTGTTCAGCGGCAAGCTAAGCACACCACAATCCATCGCCGAGTGGTCCCCCGGTCGCGAGTATTACGAGGCCGATTTCTCGGGTCTCACGAGTCCGGGTCGTTACCATCTTCGTCTCGGACAACAGAATTCCACGACATTTACAATAGGCGGGCCCGACTGGGCCCGTCCGCTTGTTAGCGCTATCATACATTACTATCACGAACAACGTGCCAACAGTCCGCAGGAACTGCAGGCCGACAGCCACCTCCTGCTCTATGGCAGCGACCGCCGCGTCGATCTCCATGGCGGCTGGTGCGACGCCTCCGGTGACGTAAGCAAATATTTCTCGCACCTCGCCTACGCCAACTTCATGTCGCCGCAACAGATCCCCCTCGTCACCTGGTCGCTCGTCAACACCGGCGAAAAGCTTCACGAGTCCCTCCAAAAATGGGGCCTCACGGATTCCCTGACTGCCGAAGCCTTGTACGGCGCGGACTATATCATGCGCTCGCTGGACACGGCAGGATATTTTTACATGACCGTCTTCAGCTATTTCAATAAAGACCCCGAAGCACGCCGCATTGTAGGACTACGTGCCAACAGCGTCACGACCAACGAATACCAATGCGCCTTCCGCGAAGGCGGTGGTATGGCCATCGCCGCGCTGGCCCGCATCTCCCGCTGGGGTAAGAACAGCGATTACACGGCACAGCAATACCTCGATGCCGCGAAACGCGCCTATGCCCACCTCGTCCTCAACAATTCCAGATACGACGACGACGGCAAAGAGAACATCATCGACGACTACTGCGCCCTCATGGCGGCTACCGAATTATGGATCGCCACCGGCGATAATTACTACCGCGACCAGGCCCGCATGCGCGCCGGCCATCTCGTGAAGCGAATGACGCCCGAAGGCTATTTTATCAGCGACGACGGCAATCGCCCTTTCTGGCATGCCTCCGACGCCGGCATGCCCATCGTCGCCCTCATCCGCTATCTCGACAAGGAAGGGGACGACGCTTACCGCGCACCCGCGCTCGCAACTATCGACAAGGCCCTGGCCTATAACCTGCGCGTAACCGGCGAGGTCGCTAACCCCTTTGGTTATGCACGTCAGACATTCCGCTATAAAGGCGAGATAAAAGATGGTTTCTTCATTCCCCACGACAACGAGACCGGCTGGTGGTGGCAGGGCGAGAATGCCCGTTTGGGTTCGTTAGCAACGGCCGCGCTGCTCGGGCGTCGGTTCGACCCCCAAGCCGCCGATTCTCTCACCACTTTCGCCGCCCGCCAGTACTCCTGGATCCTCGGCTGCAATCCCTATGATATGTGCTTCATGTATCAGTTCGGTGCAAACAACGTCCCTTATATGCATTCCAACTATGGCCACGGCTCCCAGCGCGGCGGCATCTCCAATGGCATCACCGGCGGCAAAGACCACGGCGACGGCAGCGGCATCGACTTCCGCACCGAGGACAACGGCAACGAATGGCGCTGGACCGAACAATGGCTCCCCCATGCCGCCTGGTTCCTCAACGCCCTCACGGCGATGAACCAGTAACGGCCCCTGAAGCCCGGCTCGCCCGCGCAGCCCCGCGAGCCCTACCACTCCCATCCACGCTCCGCCGCCCGCTTCGCGATCCGCGCCCCGGCCGCCGCATCCAGCAGGATCTCGCAGTTGGGATGCAACTGCATCACGCTAGCCGGTATATCCGTCGTCACCGGCCCCAGGATCGCCTGCTCGATGATCTCGGCCTTGTGCGAGCCCTTGGCGATGAGCACGATCTTTCTCGTCTGCATGATATTCTTGATGCCCCGCGTCAGGCCGCCTAACACGGTCGAAGCTGGAACTTGCGTCTCGCGCCGCACCCGCGCCTCGAAATCCGGGTCCATCGGCGACACCCATGTCTCGCTCTCAAACGGCGTCCCCGGCTGATTGATCCCGATGTGTCCATTCAACCCGATGCCTAACATCTGCAGATCGGCGCCGCCACGCTCCGCCAGCCGCTGCTCGAATAGCCGCGCCTCGCCTTCAAAATCGTCAGAAAGCGTAGGGGGCATGATGAACTGCTCATCCGCCAGACCAAGAGGCCCGGCGATCTGATTCAGGATCATCGTATAGCAGCTGCCGGAATATTCGCGCGGCAGATTGGTGAGCTCATCGACATTGAACAACGTGACCCGCGATACATCAAAAGGATATTTGGCAAAGATCTCGCTGACGATCCGGTGCATCCCGATCGTCGTCTGCCCCGTCGATAGCCCGATCACCGCATCCGGCTTCTGTAGCATCTGCCCGATGATCCGCCAGGCCGCGGTGATATCGAATTCCTGCTCGTTCTTCGTGATCGTTATTTTCATATTACCAGTCTTTTAAATTCGCCGCAAAAAAAGTGTCGAAAGCCGTGGCCGCGCCGCCCTCATCCGCGCCGTCGATGTCGACGACGATAGACGCCCCACCCTTGATCCCCAGCGCTAACACAGCCAGCAGGCTGTTGAGTTTCGCCGACTTCTCCCCATATTTCAAAAAAATGTCGCTTTGAAACTGTTTGGCCAGCTTCACCATCGCCGTAGCCGGCCGGGCATGCATGCCCTCCGGTGCTAATATCGTATATGTTTTACTGATCATAGCGTTTTACTGCGTAAAATGATTTCCTTGACCACCGGTATCGAACCGGCACTCATCGAGAACTCCCGCAACCCCATCCTCAATAAAAGCTCCGTAGCCTGCGGATCACCCGCCAGCTCGCCACACATCCCCACGGGGATCCCCTGCCTATGCCCTTGCCCGATAACCTCTCGTATGAGCCGTAACACTGCAGGATGATACGGGTCATACAGGCCGGCGATCTGCTCGTTCATGCGGTCCACGGCGAGCACGTACTGCGTAAGATCGTTGGTCCCGATGCTAAAAAAATCCGCCTCTTGAGCCAGCACGTCGGCGGTCAAAGCGGCAGAAGGGATCTCGATCATCACACCCACCGGCACGGCTGCATCAAAAGGCTGCCCCGCCGCCCGCAGGTCGGCTTGTGCCAGGGCGACAAAAGCCTTCGCCTGCCGCAGCTCTTCCACCCGCCCGATCATCGGGAACATGATCCGGCATTTCCCGAATATGCTTGCCCGTAAGATAGCGCGCAGTTGCGTCAGGAATAGCGCCGGCTGTTCGAGGCAGATGCGGATCGCCCGATATCCCAGGAACGGATTGGCCTCGGGCGCCAATCCAAGATAGGGCAGGGGCTTATCCCCGCCGATATCCAGGGTCCGTATCGTCACCGGTCGCCCTGCTGCCCGTAACAGCACACGCTTATAAAATTGAAATTGTTCTTCTTCCGTCGGCAACGTCTCGCGGTCCATAAATAGCAGCTCCGTACGCAAAAGTCCCACTCCTTCGGCACCCTGTGCCAATGAGACATCCATATCCGCCGCCGAGCCGATATTGGCCAGCAGCTCGATCCGCACGCCGTCGAGGGTCACCGCTTCCCGGTCCTTCAACGTGGCCAGCAACCGCCGCCGCTCCGAAAACGCTTCCTGTTTGAAAAGATAATCTTCCAGTTCTGCAGGCGAAGGATTCACCAGCACGACCCCCGTTTCTCCATCGATCACCAGCGAATCGCCATCTGCCACTGACCCCAGGCTCACACCGGTCACGGCCGGCAACCCCCGCAACCGAGCGACAATAGCCGCATGCGAGGTCGCGCCGCCGACCTGCGTCACAAAACCCACTACACCGTCACCCAGCCCGATGGTGTCGCCAGGCGTAAGCTCCTCCGCCACAACGACCCATTCCCCTTTACCCGGCGAAACATCCGGGGCCTCGCCATCCAACACCCGCACCAGCCGGTTTCCCATATCGCGGATATCCGCCGCCCGCTCGCGCATATAGGCGTCTTCCATTTCTAAAAACATCCCAGCCACCTGTTCCGTCGCTCCAAGCACAGCCTCCCGCGCCGGCGACCGCCGCCTGATCCGGTCGATTACCTCGCTTTCCCAAAGGGGGTCATACAGCAGCTCGAGCTGCACACCCAGGATCTCCGCAGCATCGCCCGCCTGCTCCATCAGCCGCTCCAGGGAAGCCGCCGCCTGCTCCACCGCACCGCGATATAGGTCGATCTCCCGTTCGACCGGCCTCGCGTCATTCGGCAAAACCCGGTCGGTGGGCAAAACGCGGTCAGTGGGCAAAACGCCGTCGCCCGGCAACACGGCTCCCGCCCGAACCTTCGACCGCAACACCCAGGCCCGGCCTATCGCAATCCCCGCCGAAACACCTATCCCTTTCATGACAGTACATGTATTATACTTCCAATAAAACCCAATAGCAACAAGCCGATGAGGAGCGGCGTCGTCTTCACCCCACGCCGGATAAAATAATACACCAGGAACGTCAGCCCTAACGGCAACGCCGCCGGTACGATCTGATCCAGTATTCCCTGCAGCGAACCTGCCTCTCCGGAAGAGAACGAAAACGGCGTGTGGATATTCATCAACGTCGCCGGCATCGCTCCCACAACCATCAGCCCCAGGATAGCCGCGCCATCTTTTAACCGGTCCATCACATTGTTCTGCGACAGCCGGGTCAAAAATGCCGTTCCCGTCTTATATCCTATAAAGGTGAGATTATACCGCAACAAAAGATGCGGTACATTGAAAAGCAGGATAAAAAGCACCGCTCCGCTCAGGTTGCCTTTCAATGCCAGCGATGTGCCGACACCCGCCGCGATGACCTTGAGCGTTCCCCAGAACAACGAATCGAAGACCCCGGCCAACGGCCCCATCAATCCCAGCTTCACGGCATTGATCGATTCGGGGTCGAACTCGGGATCACGGCTGTTCTGCTCTTCCATCGCCGAGGCCAGACCCAGGATCAACGTACAGCCATAGGTACTGGTGTTGAACAATTGCAGATGCCTTTGCAATGCCTCCGCCATCGACTCCTTGCTCTTGTATAATTTCTTTAATACCGGTAACAGGGCAAAAGCGACACCCGTGTTCTGCATCGTTTCAAAATTGAAATTCGCTTCCAGCAACATCGACCGCCAAAAGACCCGTCGTAGCTCGCGGTTCGAGATCGTAACCGCAGCCGCAACAGCCGGCCCCGCCACCCCCGGCTCAGCCCCCGCCTCATCCGCCGCCCCCGCCGCCCCCGGCTGATCCGCTACCTCATCCGCCGCCGAAGCCGGCTCACTCCGCGTCACCAGCACCGCAATGATCACCCCTAACCCGCCAATAGCGATCACCGGCAGCTTCAAAAAAGCCGCCAGTATAAACCCCAAAAAGAAATACGGCGCCACCCGCTTCTGGAAAAGCAGGCTCATCAGCAGCGCAAAACCCAGCGCCGGCAATAGATTCCCCGCCACCTGCACTCCCGTATTCACCCAATCCGGAATGCGATCCAAAAAATCCTTCATCGCCCCCGCACCCCGCTGCAACGACAAAAATCCAACGATCGCCATCAACAGCGGTTTCATAAGACCCGAAGCCACATGCAGCCGCTGCACAGCCCGCCAATCGCCTTCAGCAGCATACTGCACGAACAATTTATTCAACCCGCTTCGCGCCACGAACAACGCACTCAGCAACATCTCCGCCAGGATGGAAATAGGAATGGATAATGCCAATGCGATCCCCGTCCCCTTCCCGCTTAAAATAGCAAAGGCAGTCCCCAGCACCCCGCCCGTGACGACATCCGGCGGAATAGCGGCACCTACTTTAATATTGCCCATAAAGATCAGCTCCAGCGAGGCGCCGATCACGATACCCTGGTGTAGATCACCAAGGACCAGCCCTACCAGGGGACCCAATACCAAAGGCCTGCTTAGCAGGGTGGTGCCTAGGAGATCTTCGGAATGACCGAAGAAAATGATTCCTGTGATCAGTAGATAGTTCAGCACGTTAGATTAGATTGTCGATGGCTTGCTTCTTGTCGGTAGGGACTTGTCTGACCTCCAGCTCGATCCCTCTTTGCAAAAGTTCACGGATAAGAAGGACATCGTTTTCCGTCAGGGCGATGGCCTTGGACACCTGCTTCGCCCCGGCCCTGGCCCGGATACCACCGAAGTTGATGCTCTGGATCTCCGGCACCCCCGCTGCCAACGCATGCGCGTCTTTGACGGAATCCACCAGGATAAGCAATCCCTGTCCTTTGTTCCCGGGATCATTGATGTAGGCGATGGCGGCTTCGACCGGGAGGATAAGCAATTTGACCCCGGCAGGCTTGGCCAGCCCCATCGTCATCTTGAGAAATTGATCTTTGGCAATACGGTCGTTGGCGACCACCAGGCAATCTGCCCCCGACGCGGGGGTCCAGGTGAAAGCGACCTGCCCATGCACCAGCCGGTCGTCGATTCTCGTGAGTTTAACCATTTATAATACCATTTACATATACCAGCTGTTCTCGCGCCCGGCTAACCGCCTCCGGTAATAGCTCCGTCACCGGCGTCTCCCGATCACCCAGCACGACCTCGATCACCAGCGCCAGGTTGACGCCCGCGACGATATGGATGGCATCGTGTCCCGGCAGGCCGGCCATGACGCGCAGCACCTGGTTGGTGATGCTTCCCCCTAAAAGATCGGTAAAGACTACCCATTCTTCTTCCACCCCCGCCCCTTGTAGTAGCCGGGAGAGTTCCTCTTCCACCGGCACGTTCTCTTCCACGTAGGCCTGGAGGACAATAATATCCCCCGCAGCCCCGGTGATCAGCTCCAGCGCACTCCGAAATCCACCGGCCAGGGCGCCATGACTGACTATCAGGAACTTTCGCGTTTTGGTCATATCTGCAATTATCTAATAAACCTGCGTATCGGAAGATTTTTCCAACCCTACATTACCACTACTAAGCGGCAAAAACAACCCCCTTTGCCTTTTTATCCGGCGTAGTGGTGAAGTAGTGCCCGCTAAATTCCACCCAACAACACCCGCGACTAGCTTTGTCTAAAGCTATGAGAAAGTTCTGTATCGCGAGTGTTTGCCTGTTTATAATAATAAGGACCCTGGCCACCCCGCCACCCGGCCAGAGCATTTACCGTCTCCGGCCCCAGGACCCTAAGGCCATTTATTTTACCCCGGACCAATATAAGATCACCGCCGACGGCCGCACCGACGTCTCCGATGCCCTCCAGGCTGCCATCCGCACCGTAAAGACCCGTTATAATTTTGGTGTCGTCTTCATCCCCGAAGGAAAATACCTCATCACCAGGACCATATATATCCCCACGGCCGTCCGGCTTATCGGCTACGGCAGGACCCGGCCGCTTTTTATTCTCGGCGCAAACTCCCCGGGGTTCCAACATCCGGACTCGGCGGACAAGGGTCGCGCACACTATATGTTTTGGTTCGTCAACAACCTGTCGCAACCCGGCAGCCCGGTCTATGATGCCGGCGCCTCCACCTTTTACAGCGCCCTGTCGAACATCAACCTCCGGATCGGGGACGGCAATCCCGCAGCGGTAGCCCTTCGCACCCATTTCGCCCAACATAGCTATATCGCACATTGTGACATCGATGCGGGCCATGCCAAGGCCGGGCTCTACGATGCAGGCAACGAAATGGAAGACGTCCGCTTCTTCGGCGGCGACTACGGCATCTATACCACCAAACCTTCCCCGGGCTGGCCTTATATGATGATCGATACCTGGTTCGAAGGCCAACGCCTCGCGGCCATCCGCACCCATGAAGCCGGCCTCACCATCGTCCGCCTCCAGGCCAGGAACGTCCCCGTCGTGATCGACATCGATTCCAACTACCACGAGAAGCTCTTCATGGAAGACTGCCGCTTCGACGATATCAGCCAGACTGCCATCCGGATCAGCAACGAAGACAACGCAGTCAACCAGATCAATCTCCGCAATATAGCCTGCCGTAATACGCCCGTACTCGCCGTCGGCCGCATCAGCGGAAAAGAGATAACGACAACCTCCCCGGTCTACCTGGTCAAAAGACTTACCTCCGGACTACAGCTTTCCGGCTGGAATGCAGAACCCGCCTATACCACCACCAGCGACATTGTGCCGCTGTCTACCTTCCCCAACCCTGCCCCCTCGGATATCCCCGCCCTGCCCGACATGGGCCAGTGGGTCAATATTCAATCCCTCGGCGCCAAAGGAGATGCGGTCACGGATGATACAAAAGCCATCCAGGACGCCATCGACAACCACCCCGTACTCTACTTTCCGCAGGGCTGGTATCGCCTCACGGCTCCATTGCGCCTCAAATCCAGCACCATACTCATCGGTCTTAACCCCATCGCCACGCAACTGCTCATCACCGACAATACGCCCGCCTTCGGCGGCTTCGGTGGCCCGCTACCCATGGTCGAGACGCCCCGCGGCGGCAACAATATCGTCACCGGCATCGGCCTGTCCACCGGCGCCAGCAACCCGCGGGTCGTGGCCTGCAAATGGCAATCCGGTGCCGGCTCCTACATGAACGACGTAAAATTCATCGGCGGCCACGGCAGCCTCACACCAGGGGCCGGCTGGCCATCGGAGCCTTCCACTCCCGTCCCGGCGGGCAGGTCCCAGGGTACCGAGCACGACTGGGACACCCAATACTGGTCGCTCTGGATCACTAACAACGGCGGGGGCACCTTTAAAGACATCTGGACCGCCAACACCTATGCTTCCGCCGGCGTCTATATATCACACACCAGCACCCGTGGTCATATCTATGCGCTTTCCGTCGAACACCATGTCCGCAACGAGATCCGCTTCAATGCCGTCAACCACTGGAAGGTCTACGCCCTCCAGCTCGAAGAAGAAAGCCGCGAATCCAGCGAATGCCAGCCCATGGAGCTTCAGGACTGTCATAACATGGTCTTCGCGAACCTCTATATGTTCCGCGTGATCCGCGTGGACCGGCCCTATCCCTGGTCGATCCGGCGCTGGGGCGGCGATAGCCTCGAATTCCTCAACGTCCATAATTATAGCCAAACGCCCTATACGACCACCGTCCCGCTCTATGATGTCGACGCAAACACCGAGATCCGCCCCTGGGAATTCGCCCGGCTCTTCGTCGGCCAGGCGGCCCACACCGACGATCCGACCCCAGCGCAAAACGAGCAAACGCTCTTCACCGGCACGGAATTCGCCCAAAGCCCCTGCCACGACAGCAAAGGCAACATCTATTTCTGCGAGTCCCGCATGCGCCGCATCTATCGCTGGTCACCAGCTACCCGCCGCACCACCCTGATCGCCGACTACCCCTGGCAGCCGCTGAGCCTCGCCTGTGACACGAAGGACAACCTCCTCGTGGTATTTAAATACGTACCCAGGCCAGGCACCGGCGAAACTTTCTCCAATCCCCCCGACGCCGCCGGAACGAGCTTCAGCGGCTGGGGCAATTCGGGTTTTGCCGTATGGGCGTATTCCATCGACCCTAACAACCCGGATGAAACGATTCGTCTCCTGCCCACGATTCCCATGGGCAGCGTCCATCCAAAAACCGCGCTCTACCCCGCACACCGCTGGCGCGATTATCACGATTTCAACACCGTAAGCGTCGCCCGCCCCGCACAATGTTTCCTGGCGCCCGACAGCTCCACGATCATACCCATCGTCTACGACCTGGCCCGGTCGACTTCCCTCGCTATCGCGACGCCCGGCCAACCGTTCTATACTACCGACGAGTACGACAAACGCACCGTCCGGCTCGACGTAGATCCCCAAGGCTATCTTTCCCACCTTTCCTATTTCGCCGAACGCGGAGAATTCGCCAGCACCACCGACTCCAAAGGCAATGTCTACATCGCCGATGGCCAGATCTACGTGTACAATTCCGCCGGCACCCTGATCTCCACCCTGAAAACACCGGAACGGCCCACAGGCATCACGTTCGGCGTACAACCGGCGGAGGCAGGTGGCCCGGCGACCCTTTTTGTTACCGGTCATCACACCGTGTTCACGGTGATGGCCCCCCGATAATTTTTTTTCATTTTCTTAAACCAAAAATTGCTGTAATGAAACATCTGCTGCTATTGCTGCTTTTCATCCCGGTAGTCGCCCTCGCCGCTCCCATCAAAGGGGTGGTCCGCGACGAAACGGGCCAGCCGCTTGCCGGTGTGACGATCACTGTCAAAGGCTCTGCTACGGCCGCGCGCACCGACGCCGAAGGCCGCTTCTCCCTCAACGCCAAAACCGGCGATGTGCTTGTATTCTCTTACGTCGGCCTCAACACGAAAGAGGTCACAGTATCCGGAACCAACGATCTCTCCGTTGAACTTGCGGCCGGAAGTAAAAGCCTCAACACCGTCATCGTGACGGCCCTCGGTATCAAACGCTCGGAAAAGTCTTTGACCTATTCGACACAACAGATCGGCGGTAACGAGCTGCTGACCGCAAAGACCGATAACCTCATGAACTCGCTCAACGGCAAGATCGCCGGCGTGACCATCGCACCCAGCGCCTCCGGCATCGGCGGCTCCACCAAGGTCATCCTCCGCGGTAACCGCTCCACGGGCGGTAACAACCAACCACTGTATGTCATCGACGGCGTACCGATCTCCAACCAGGGTAACCAGTTCGGCCAGCCGATGAGCAGCACCTATGGCGGCAACCCCGAAGGCGGCGACGGCATCTCCAACCTCAACCCGGAAGACATCGAAAGCATGACCATACTCAAAGGTGCCTCCGCAGCGGCGCTCTATGGTAGCCAGGCCGCCAACGGCGTCATCGTCATCACCACGAAAAAAGGCCGCGCCGGCAAGACCACCATCAACGTGAATTCCTCGGCATCCATCGACAAAAATGCCTACCTGCCCGAATTCCAGGACCACTATGGACAAACCAGCGCAGGCGCTGTCGACAGCTGGGGCCCGAAGATCTCCAGTGCGCCGGATAACCTGTCGAAATTCTACCAGACCGGCGAGAACTTCACCAACTCGGTGAGCCTCTCAGGCGGCTCCGACATCGCGCAGACCTATTTCTCTTATACCAACACCGACGCCCGCGGCGTGGAACCACAAAATAAACTCAGCCGTAACAATTTCAATTTCCACGAGACGGCTAAATTCCTCGACAACAAACTCACCGTCGACGCAAACGTCAACTATATCACCCAAACCCTCAACAACAGTCCGGCCATCGGTTTCTATTCCAACCCGCTCACCGGCCTCTACTTCTTCCCGCGCGGCGTGGATATCAGCCCCTATAAAAAATTCGAATTCCCCGCGCCTCCCGGCGGCAATGGTGCAACCACTCAGAACTGGCCATTTACCGAAGATGTGCAACAAAACCCCTGGTGGATCATCAACCGCAACACTAACGAAAATACCCGCAACCGCATCCTCATCAACGCCAGTGTGAAATATGACTTCGCCCCCTGGCTGAGCCTGCAGGCGCGCGGTACCGTCGACCGCACTAACGACGTCGGCGACCAGAAGTATTGGGCCGGTACCCTGGCACCCCTGGCCGCACCCAATGGCAACGGCTCCTGGGATGGCTTTAACCAGGTCGTGACCCAGAAATATGGCGACATCCTCGCGACGTTCAATATCCCCGTCAATTCAAGCTGGAAAGTGGACGGCGTACTTGGTTCCAGCATTAACGATGGCATCACCAGCGGCATCCGCTTCGGCCCCTACGCCGGCCAGGGCTATGGCCTCTTCTTCCCCAACCTGTGGACCATCCAGAACATCGAAGTGGCGCCTGCCGTTACCCTGGGTAACACCAGTGGCTCCTATGGCAGCAACGTGATCTCCCTCCAACCCTATCACAACCAGATCCAGAGCGTGTTCGGCAATGCCGATATCGCGTATAAGAATTTCGCCTTCCTCACTTTCAGCGGCAGGAACGACTGGTCCTCGAACCTGTCCTTCACCCCCGACGAACATTATTTCTATCCCTCGGCCGGCCTCTCGTTCATCATCAGCCAGATGACGACCCTGCCGCAGGCCATCAGCTACCTCAAGGTACGTGGTTCCTATTCGCAGGTGGGTAACACCGTTGGTCAATACCAAACCAACCCGGTCAACACCGCCTCCGGGAGCAACACCGTGCTCAATGGCTCGGCACCCACCAGCCTCAAACCGGAACAAACCAAAGCCTGGGAAGCCGGCGTCGACGCCCGCTTTTTCGGCGATAACCTCACCGCGGCGATCACCCTGTACAAGACCAATACGTATAACCAGGACATCGGTATCGTTCCTCCCCCAGCATCGGGCTACGCCTCGGGTAATATCAATGCCGGTAACATCCAGAACAAAGGCATCGAGGTCACCCTGGGCTACAACCTGGTGCAGCAAAAGTTCTTTAACTGGACGACCACCGTCAACTTCTCCCGGAATATCAACAAGGTCATCGACATCGACTCCAAAGCCGGCATCAACCTCGTCGATCTCACGCCCGGTAACGGCAACTATGACACCTACGTGGCCAAGGGGGGGCAATATGGCGATATCTATGTACAGACGCTGCTCAAAGACGCCCAGGGTCGCCTGGTCCTCAACCCCGACGGCAACGGTAACTATTTCCCCCAGCAGGGCGGAGGCACGCTCAATGGCTTTACCGACGTAGGCAACCCCAACCCGCGTTATCAAATAGGTTGGAACAACACCTTCACCCTCCACAATTTTTCGCTCAATATCCTCTTCGACGGGAAATTCGGCGGCCAGGTGATATCCGTAATGCAGGGCATGCTCGATTATTACGGCGTCTCCAAGGTCAGCGGCGACGCCCGCGACAAAGGCTATGTGGCCGTCAATGGCGTGGATCAATCCACCGGCAAGACCGTGAGCGAGATCGACCCCAAGAACTGGTATACCTTCATCGGCGGTCGTAACGCCACCCTGGGTCAGTACGTCTATAGCGCTACCGTGGTCCGGCTGCGCGAAGCCGCCCTCGGCTATATCGTGCCCATACATTCCCACACAGTGAAAAGCCTCAAGCTGTCGCTCACCAGCCGGAATCTCTTCTACATCAGCCGCAAAGCGCCCTACGACCCGGAGATCACCTCCTCGACCGGCAACAGCCTCGGTGGTGTTGACGTGTTCAACATGCCGGCTGCCCGCAATTTTGGCCTGAAGCTTAACGTAGTATTTTAAAAAAGACAACCATGCAAATACAAAATAAAGTCACCCGTCTTGCAGTCCTGCTCACCTTCCTGGTGACGGTGCTCAGCGGCTGTACGAAAAATTTCGAATCCTACAATACCGATCCCACGGGCATCCCGAATAATAAGGTCCAGGTCTCGACCCTTCTCATCCCCCTGGAACAGGAGATCATGTATATGACCGACGACGGCTACCAGATCGGACAAAACCTCAATGCCGATGTCTATGCCGGCTACTCGATGCCCGACCAGACCTTTGGTCAAGCGCTCGATAACGCTAACTATGTCTTCATCGACGGCTGGAATAGCGAAGCCTTCAACAGCATCTATACAAATCTCTTAGGACCTATCAAAAACAAGGTCGCGATCTCTGGCGTCCGGACGAACAATCCCGACATCTGGGCCATCTTCCTGATCGTGGAAGTAGAAGCCATCGACCGCATCACGGATAAGTTCGGCCCCGTGCCCTATAGCCAGGTCGGTACTTCACTCATCACCGTGCCCTACGACTCGCAACAGCAGATCTACACCGAAATGTTCGCGCAGCTCGATACCGCTTCCGCCAACCTGGCTACCTATATCGCCGCCAATCCCGGTTCCACCCCGCTGGCGAGTTATGATGCCCTCTACGGCGGCGACTATACGAAATGGCTCAAGCTGGCCAATTCGCTCCGGCTTCGCCTGGCGATGCATCTCACCAAGATCGATCCCACCACCGCCCAGGCGCAGGCCGAAAAAGCCCTTGGCGCTACCGGCGGCGTCATGAGCGTACCTGCGGACGATGCGAACGTCCTCGCCAGCCAGGCCAACGGTAATGACTACTACCAAATCACCTATAACTATGGTGATAATTCGATGAATGCCTCCATCGGCTCCTATATGAATGGCTACAAGGACCCCCGGATGCCCATCTATTTCTCGCCGGACACCAACGCTGGTTATACTACGCTATATACCGGCATCCGCATCGGCTGTAACATTCCACCAAAACCTTATTATTCGGGTTTCTCTAAATACAATACAACCAGTACCTTTACGCTTAGCGCACCCGAAACGATCATGACGGCGGCAGAAGTATGGTTCCTCAAGGCGGAAGCCGCGCTGCGTGGCTGGAACAACGCCGGTGACCCGCAAACGGACTACGAAACGGGCATCAACACCTCGATGCAGCAAAACGGCGTAGGTTCTGCTGCCGCAGCCTATATCGCGGACAATACCAGTACGCCGGCTAACTATGTCGACTATCTCAACAGTGCCAACAATATCAACGCACTGTCTTCGATAACCATCGCCTGGGACCCCAATGCCACCAACGAACAGAAACTGGAAAGGATCATCACCCAGAAATGGCTCGCAATGTTCCCCGAAGGACAGGAGGCCTGGACCGAATTCCGTCGCACCGGTTACCCCGCGCTATTCCCGGTAGTGGTCAACAGCAGCGGCGGGACCATCGACACCAGGATCCAGGTCCGCCGCCTGGCCTACCCGCAAAGCGAAGCTACCGTGAACCCTGATGCCGAGAAAGCCGGTATCCAATTGCTCGGCGGACCCGACAACGGCGGCACCCGCCTCTGGTGGGATGTCAACAAAGGCAACTTTTAATTCTTATGTCTATGCGTCTATACTGCATCTTTCTATTACTACTGCCCGGGTTGGCCAAGGCCCAGTCCCTTCAGGTCCTCACAAACCAGGTAGGATATGAATCCGGCAAAGCCAAACACGCTGTCGCGATGGCCGGGACCCGCATCTCGTTAACCACCTTCGAGCTCATCGACGACAGCAGCGGCAAAGTCGTCTACAAAGGCCAACCCAAATACAGCGGCCCCGTGGACAAATGGAAACATTGGCAGTTCTGGACCATCGATTTCACCCCTTATTCCGCAGCCGGCACGTTCCGGCTGCGGGTGAGCGGGCCCGGCCGCAGCGCGACATCCTATCCTTTTGTCATCGGCAGGAACGTCCTCGAAAAAGCCACCCTCTCCGATATCCTTTATTATTTCAAAGGACAACGCTCGGCCGGACTCATCGACCAGGCCGACCATCACCTCGTCCTTCCGCCCTCCGCACACAACCCCGCCGTGCAATACCCCAGCGACACCCTCGACCTCCACGGCGGCTGGTACGATGCCACCGGCGACTACGGTATCCATCTCTCGCATCTTTCGTTTTCTACTTACTTCAATCCCCAACAAGTCTCCTTTGTCGTCTACAGCCTGCTGAAGACCCAGGAACTCCTTAGCGTTCGTACCGGCACCGACTACCGGCAATTCCTTCGCCGCATCATGGACGAAGCAACCTACGGCGCCGACTACCTCGTCCGCGTCCAGGCAAAAGGCGGCTCCTTCTATCGCTCCATCGCCGCGCCCGGCGCAGCCAAAGCGGCAAAAGACCGGATTATCTCCCCCGAGCAACAAAGCTACCGGATCAAACAATCGAAAGACCAGAGCTTCGGCGGCGACCGCACGGTAAACGACTGGCGGAGTTATGAATCGAGCTTCCGCTCCGGTGGCGGCATCGCTATCGCCGCCCTCGCCATGGCTTCCATGACCGGCATTCCCGGCGATTTCTCCGACTCCCAATACCTCAAGGCAGCCGAAGACGCCTTCGCCTTCCTCGATAAGAACAACCCCGCCATGACTAACGACGGGAAAGAAAATATTGTCGACGACTACTGCGCCCTGGCCGCGGCTACCGAACTTTACAAAGCCACCCGCAGCGATTCCTATCGCAACGCCGCGGAGAAACGTGCGAACAGCCTCGTGAACCGCCTTTCCTCCTGGGAGCGGTACACCGACTACTGGCGCGCCGACAACGGCGACCGCCCCTTCTTCCATCCCGCCGACGCCGGCCTGCCCCTGGTGACACTGCTCTACTACTATCCCTACGCGACCCAGGCGACCCGGCAGGCTATCAAAGCCGCCGCCCACCGTTCGCTCGAACACGAGTTTACTATCACCCATGAGGTCAATAACCCTTTCGGGTATAGCAGGCAGTTAGTACAGGACACCCTGGGTCACCGCCGCAGCTCTTTCTTCTTCCCTCATGGCGCCGAACCTTCCCCCTGGTGGCAGGGCGAAGACGCCAGGCTCGGCTCGATGGCTGCCGCGGCCCGTCTCGCGACACCGCTCTTCGAAGCGGACAAGCCGTTCACCGACTCGCTGCAGACCTTTGCGCTCGATCAGCTCAACTGGATCCTCGGTCTCAATCCCTACGATGCCTGCATGGTCCAGGGCACCGGGCATAATAACCCTGCTTATGGCTTCTTCGGCACTTTTGAATATACCAACGCCCCCGGCGGCATCGTCAACGGCATCACCTCCGGCCTCGATGACGAGCACGATATCGATTTCAACCTCTCCTATGCCAAAACGGGGAAAGACTACGACTGGCGGTGGGCCGAACAATGGCTCCCGCACGACGCCTGGTATCTCCTGGCCATCGCCGCCGGGCAGCCGCTCGAAAAGCTGGCGACAACCATCGACGCGGAACACATCAACGACCACCCAACCCTGGCCATAGGTGCTCCGGCACCCGATTTCAGCCTGCCCGGTGTCGACGGCAACACGTATTCCTTAAACTCTTTCAAAGACGCGCGTGTCCTCGTCGTCGTCTTCATGTGTAACCACTGCCCGACCTCCCAGGCCTATGAACAACGGATCATAAAACTCACCAGCGACTATGCCGGCAAAGGCGTCCGTGTCGTTGCCATCAGCCCCAATGCCCCTTCGGCCCTGCGGCTCGACGAGCTCGGCTACAGCGATGTCGGCGACAGCTTCGACGACATGAAGACCAGGGCCCGGCAAATAGGGTACAATTTCCCGTATCTCTACGACGGTGCAACGGAAACCGCCTCCAAACAATATGGACCCGTATCCACACCCCATATCTTTATCTTCGATGCCCAGCGCCGGCTGCGCTACAACGGCCGCGTCGACGACACGGAGAACCCGGCAAAGACCCCGCATAGCCTCGACGCCCGCAACGCCATCGACGCGCTGCTGGCCGGCAAAGAGCCACCCGTTGCCGTTACGAAGACCTTTGGCTGTAGCATAAAATGGATCGAGAAAGAGAACTGGACACAAAAAGCGGCGATCACCTGGGCACACGAACCCGTAAATCTCGATACCATCGGCGTCACCGGGGTCACCAGCCTGGTACACAACGATTCAAAAAAATTACGGCTCATCAATCTCTGGGCTACCTGGTGCGTTCCGTGCGTGCAGGAATTCCCCGAGCTGGTAACGTTGAACCGTATGTACCGCGACCGCGGCTTCGAGCTGGTAAGCATCAGCACCGACGACACTACGGCCCGCGGCAAAGCCCTCCGCTTCCTGGAGAAACAAGAATCGTCCTCGCCGAATTATATCTTCACCGGCGACGACAAATACAAGCTCATCGAGGCCATCGACCCTAAATGGCAGGGCGCCTTACCCTATAGCATGCTGGTTGAACCCGGTGGAAAGATCGTCTATGCCCACGAAGGCGCTATCGACCCGGACAGGCTCCGCAAACTGATCTTCGACGATCCGTATATGGGAAGGATATATAAATGAGAACGGCTACTTCTGTTTCACATCGAAGGTCGTGCCGCTGCCATTATGCGAATAAATATAGTGTTCCGCGGCGTTCCCGATGTACTTCCGCCGCAAGGTCTGGTAGGCATCCGCCGATTGCTGCACGCCATTCAGGATTAGCCCGTTGTTGTCGAGCGTAAACGAATGCACATCTTCCCGCGACCCTACCAACCCAAGATCGATCATGTCGCTGACGATCTGGTGAATGGCCCGGTCCGCTGCATTCCTTGTCTCCTCCTGCCGGCCATAGGCCTCCTGCTGCTTCTCATAGGCCTCCTGCTGCTTCTCGACAGCTTCCTGCTGCCGCTCCGCTTGTTGTTCAGCAGCCTCCTGCTTTCTTTCGGCTTCCTGCTCGGTGGCTTCCTGCTGTTTTTCTAACGCATCCTGCTTTCTTTCCTGGTCCTGCTCGAGCTTCTCCTGCGCCTGCTCAGCGGCTTCCTGCTTCCGCTCGGCCTCCTGTTCGGCGGCTTCCTGCTTTCTTTCGGCCTCCTGTTCGACCGCCTCTTGCTGTCTCTCCTGCTGTTCCTCGAGCCGCTGCTGGACATCGGCTTGTTCCTGGTTGGCGGCATCCAGGCGCTCCTGTGCCTTGGCCAGCTCGCGCTCGGCAAGGGCTACCTTATCCTCCCCCTCTTGCTCGCCCGCCGTCTCGTGATGCCTGTTCTCGATCTCATCGAAGATGTAGAGATATTGGTCGAAATCTTTTTCCGGAATGGATTTGCCGTTGATCACCAGCTCGGTCACCGCTCCATTGACCTTGGTCAGCTGGAACGTATTGCCCTCCACGTCCGTCGCGTCGATCTTGTATTGCTTGGTCGCCCCGTTATCTTCGACCCTGGTGCTGATGCTTGGGAACTGTTCCGTGACCCGGTTGGCGGAAGACTTCGGAACAGTATCCGTACCCTGCCGTGCCGGCTGGCGGGTCGTCTGCCGCTTGTCCGCCTGTTGCTCCGCGGCCCGCATACTGATCAGGCCGATAGCCAAAATGGCCGTGAGTCCAAAGATCAAGATCGCCTTTTCCATAATATGTAGGTTTTTATTTTCCTGGTTCAACATCCGCCGGATACGCCACAATAGATCTGTTTTCCCCTTACTCAGGGGGAGGGCATAACCCTGTCGGGCAAACGAATTTTCTCCAAAAGCCACCAGCGCCTCGAAATAGCTGGTACGATCCGCCGTATTCAACACCATGTCGTCGCAACAAGCCTCCCGTTCCTCGCGGATCAACGAGGCGATCCACCGCAGCCCGGGGTTGAAAAAGAATAACGCTTCGGTGATATGCAGCAATAGGTTCGCCAGATAATCATTGCGCCGGATATGCGCCAGCTCATGCAACAGGATCGTCTCTACCTGGTCGGCGGGAAGATTGGTCAACATACCCAGCGGCACCAGGATCGACGGCTTCAGGAACCCAAAGGTCACCGGCACGCGCACATACGCGGATTGGATAAGGGCCACCGTCTTCCCGACACCCAGCCGGACCGCCAGCGCCTGCAGCCGCTCCTGCCACAAGGTTCCCGGATCGAAGACCCGGCGCCGGCGCAGCCATCCCACCCGATACAACCCACCCATGAGCTGTACCAGCTGTCCCAGCAAACAAAGCATCCAGACCAGCACCACGGTCGAAGCATGAAGGGTTAAAAAGTTGCCCACCTGATGGAGAATTCCGGTCGACTGCCCTACACCAGAATGCACCTGCAACGCTATCCCGTTCGGGACCGCCGTCTCTTCCAGGCCGGAAACTTTTCCAGCTACCCATGCGCTCACTGCGCCGCTTGGCCCGCTGCCGCCCCCCAGTTCATAAAAAAACGTGAACGCGGTGGCGAGCAGAAAAAGGACCAGATCCGCTGTCAGCAGATTGTAGCGCACCGCCGCCTTCGACCTCTTGGTGCACAGGATAATGATCCCCGCTGCTACCGCGGCAAGGAAACCCTGCCACAACGAGTGGATCAGTGTGAGACAAAGCGCTTGCGTGATATTAATGGTTGTCATCGTCTATTTTGATGTTGGTGATCGCCGATGAACCTTGACGTTCGTAGCGGAAATGATCCCCCGCATGCTTGATATATTTCTGCTTGAAGACCTGGAAGACATCATCCGGCTGTTTCACCCCATTCACGGTCATCTGCTCGTTATCCAGCAGGAAGGTAAGCCTGCTCTCATCGGTGATGATGTTCTTGTTGAGCAGGTCATCGATGATGTGCGAGATATATTTATTGGCCCTCGGG
This sequence comes from Puia sp., assembly GCA_035946435.1. Classification (GTDB taxonomy): domain Bacteria; phylum Bacteroidota; class Bacteroidia; order Chitinophagales; family Chitinophagaceae; genus Puia. The sequence goes on from DASYZH010000246.1 coordinate 25,202, forward strand.
GGCTCCGGCGGAACCGGTAGGGTAGGAGGTAAAGGCGATGCCGGTGGAGCAGCCACCGTAGGCGATGGTGCCGGCGCAGCGGGAGCCGTGGGCGTCACAGGTTCGACCAAAGTCGGAGCGGCCGGCGCTACAGGTGCGGCAGGCGCCGCGGGCGCTGCACCCCCTACCGGTGGAACAGGCGGCACGGGTGGCACGGGCGGCACGGGCGGCTGCTCGAGATGCCCCAATAGCTCGTCATATCGCGCATATTGATCCTGCGGCACCGGCTTGCTGTTGACCTCGAGCTGCACGATCCGGCCGTCGATCTTCCGCAACCGGTAGGTATTCCCATCGGCATCGCCGGCCAGCACCGAATATGTTTTATGCTTCCCGTCATTGTTGTTCTTCACCGAGATATCGGTGAAGTGGATCCGCTTGCCGCTACCGGAAGCCACACCGCTACCGGAAGCCACACCGCTATCCGCCTGGCCAAACACCGGCGCCGACAGTAACAGCGCCAGCCCAAAGACGGCCACCTGCCCCTTGATGAATGTGGACATAATTACTCTTTTTCTTTTGCCTTATTTAATAATTTCCGGATATCGTCCAGCTCTTTTTGCGAAGCCTTCCGGTTGTCCAGGAGATGCAACATCAGGCTGCTCACCGACCCGTTGAAAAGCGAATCGACAAACCGGTCGAGTAACAGGCTCTTCGTCTTGTCCTCCTCGCTGGCGGGACTATAGATATGTTTTACCTGGCTTTCATCACGTTGCAGCAAACCCTTCTCCACCATGATCTGCATTAGCTTGAGCGTAGACGCGTAATTGACCTCTCTCTTCTGCTCGTTGAGCTTGTCGTTGACAAACCTCACGGTATTGGGACCATACTGCCACAGGACCTGTAAGATCTCCAGCTCACTCCGCGTAGGCTCCAACTGCTCTTTTTTCCCTGATTTTTCTGCTTTCATACGCCTAAGCTAGGAAATTTTTCCTAGCTTCCAAAAAAAACTAGGAATTTTTTCCTAGGGTTCGGAGACTATATTTGTTGGCAACCTTAATGCTATGAAAATTCGATTGTTCAACATCATGGTCTTGATTATCCTATCCATTTCCGTCTATGCCCAGATGCCCGAAGACTGGGGGGCATTCTACCAATTAGTGGACGTTTCTCCCTACCAGGGCTTCCGGTTTAAAATATCCGCAGCTGTTCGCATCTCTTCTTTGGAAACCGGTGCCGGCGCAGAACTTTGGGCACGTATCCAAAAATTCGATAACTCTAGGGGCTTTTTCTATAATATGATGGATAAGCCGATTAAAAGCCCGCAATGGCAGATCTATACGATAGAGGGAAAGATCGACAAAAACAGCCATTATTTATTAATGGGCGGTCTTTATCAGCGCCGTGGATATTTCTATTTTGACGATTTTCACCTGCAAGTAGAAACAGGAAGATCTGGATGGAAAGAAGTAACACTCCCGGACGGTGGCTTCGAACAGGACAGCTTGCCCCCCGATTCATCCTGGCGGGTGCTGCAAAGCAGGCCCTTTTTTACCTTTTCCCTTTCCCGGCAACGGCCCTTTGAAGGCAATTCCGCCGTCTGCGTCGATGGCTCCACTTTCACGAAGTCTTTTACCTATGGCTCCAATGATACCGCGGGTAGGTATGCCAACGTTAACGGTATCAGGCTATACTATGAGATATACGGCGAAGGAGTCCCGATCCTGCTGTTGCACGGCAATTCGGAATCGATCTCCAGTTTCAGCAAACAAATACCCGAACTTTCCCGGAATCACAAAGTCATTGCGGTGGACACCCGAGGCCAGGGTAAATCTTCTGAAGATGGTAGGCTTTATACCTATGACCTCTTTGCGGAAGACATGAACGCATTGCTGGACTACCTTCATCTTGACAGCGTCAATGTTGTGGGATGGAGCGATGGTGGTAACACCGGACTCATTATGGCAATTAAATACCCCGGTAAAGTCCGGAAACTGGCGGTCATGGGCGCAAATGTTTTTATCGACAAAACCGTTGTCGATCCCTGGGTTTTCAAGACCCTGCACAAACAACAGAAGCTACTGGCAGAAGATACCGCCTACGCATCGCAGAACAGGTCGCGGCTGATCAGCTTGCTGCTTACCCAACCGCAACATCGGTTCGAGGATCTCAAGGCCATTTCATGTCCGGTACTGGTTATGGCCGGAGAAAAAGATATTATAAAAGAAACGCACACCCGGCAGATATCGAAAAATATCGCCAACAGCCGGCTGGTGATATTTCCTGGTGGAACGCACGATGAGCCCACTGATAATCCCGATTTGTTCAATAAGACCGTCCTGGAATTTGTCGACCACTGACCCCCTTTCCTATTTTTTATGCGCTACCCAGATATTTTCAAATAAACGCTTGAAGATGCTTTTATTATTGGTTAGTACTTCCGCCGTGCCAGTAAGCTGAGCCTGCGGTGGTATCTCCTTGTCGATGTTCGTTCTTAATTTTTTGTCCAGGCTTATTTCCACCGAATAGATCGTATCCAGCGGCACGCTGGATATCTGTGCAACTGTCCCCTTGATTACTCCGAACTCCTGGTAGGGATATGCGGCCAGTTTAATATACACACGTTGCCCGATCTTTACTTTTCCGGCCCCACGCACCGGCAACATTGCTTTTGCAATATAATCCTGTATCGGCGGCACCACGATCAAAATGCCTTCTCCGGCATTAACATATTGGTTTACCTTCCAAACTCCAAAAAACACCGTCTTGCCGTCTACCGGCGACCGGATCAGGTACTTTTGCGCCCACACGGCAAATTCGCCTCTCAGCTTTTTTATATTTTGACCGATGCGCTCCCTGTAGTCGTCATCTTGTTGCAGCCGCTGTTGCTCCAGGTCCGTGATCGACTTTCGGTACTCTACTTCCTGCAGATCGTTTTGAATAACAGTGGAATGTGTCGCATCCACGGTAAGCTCTTTGCTGATAAGTTCACTCCGGCTATTGTCGAATTCCCGCGGTGCGATTATCCTGTCACGTGCCAATGATGAATCGGCAACAAATTTGTTCCTTCCCAGCATAAACTGCACGCGTAACAAGCTGTCTTTCGTGCGCATATCGCTTTTTAGTGCGTTTTGATACCGGATTTGCTCTTTCAATTCCTTGATCTTCGTGGACGCGAATTGATTCCTTCTAAAAAAAAGATATTGATTGCATACCTCTATGAGATCGCTATAGGTCGGCTGTAGCTCTCCCAGTTGCCATCGCCCCTGACCGGAAACGGAAGGCAGATCTTCACCTGCGGCAAGCCGGGCCTCCATTTCATCAAGCAAGATGGTAAGCTTGAGCATATGATCATAATTGCTTGGATTGTCGATGACACAGATCACGTCCCCTTTGCGGACGATATCCCCGTTGAGCTTGAAAAGCGAAATGATCTTACCGCTGGATTTAGCCACACATCTTACTGGAATATCTCCGGAATAGATCGAGACGTCGGTGGAAATCACATCCGGGTAATGAATAAAAATACTACCGGCAAGCAACAGCAAGAGCAATCCGAGAAGAATGCCGATACCCCTTTGCACAAGCCAGGGAGGCATTTTACTCATGATGTCCGTGACTTCCTCGCTGTTACCACCTAAGCGACCTTCGTCGGCCGACCAATACATCTGGCCATTGGTCCCGGCATTCTTAGGAATATCCTGCTGGATTGTTTCGCTCATACTAGATGTTTTAAGCTCCCAGTTCTAATTGATTTTTAACGAGCTCATAATATTTACCGCGTTGCCTCGTCAATTCCAGGTGTGTGCCCATTTCACTGATGCTGCCATTGTCGAGTACCACGATCTGATCCGCATGTTTGACGGTGCTTAACCGGTGAGCGATCACGACCACCGTCTTACCTCGCTGGTAAGTTTGCAGGCTCTCGATAATCAATCGCTCATTATGCGCATCCAGCGCACTAGTGGCTTCGTCGAAAAATAGATATTCAGGATCCTTGTACACAGCACGGGCTATCAGCATTCGTTGCTTCTGGCCGGTGCTGATACCGTTTCCCAGGTTCCCGATCCTGGTGTTGAACCCCAGGGGCAGGCCTCTTATGAAATCCGCTATATTACTTATTTCCACTGCTTCCCCTAGCTTTTTGCGGTCTATTCTCTCCGTATCGACAACGATATTACCCGCAATTGTATCCGAAAAGATAAATCCTTCCTGCATCACGACACCTACCTTCGATCGCCATAGCCTTGGAGAGATATCTACCAGGTCCTGTGCACCTAAACGCACGCTTCCCTCCGTAGGTTTGTAGAACCCCAGCAGCAATTTCATTAGGGTGGTCTTCCCGCTTCCGCTCGAGCCCACGATGGCCGTTACTTTTCCGTAGGGAATGGTTAGTCCCACATTCTTCAGCACCCAGGGGCTTCGGGGGCCACTATATTGGAATGAAACATTTTCAAGGACCAGGTCCCGACCTTCCAGTGCAGCATTGAGCTCATCGGATAGCAGCGGATCTATCGGGCTATCCGGCTCTTCATTTTCCATATTGTGAATCTCACGTAAACGCTCGATGCTGATCTTGGCATCCTGCGCAGTCCGGAAGAACGCCAGCAACTGATCCACGGGCCCCGACATCTGACCGATGATATAGCTTATGCTCAACATCATGCCAAGAGTGATCCTCCCCTCTACAACCTCTCGCGCCGCGATATAGGTCACCAGGATGTTTTTTAGTTGGTTAAAGAATACATTCCCGATCTGCTGGTACTGCTCGATGCTCAATCCCCGGACACTTAACTTAAAAAGCCTGGCTTGTATCTTCTCCCATTGCCAGCGTTTGATCGTCTCGCAGTTGTTCAGCTTGATGTCCTGCATTCCCGTGATCAACTCGTACATCGTGTTCTGGTTGGCGCTCAGTTGTTGAAATCTGCTGTAGTCCAATTGTTTACGCCGGCGCATAAAAAATTGTATCCATCCTATCGATAAGGCCGTTCCGATAAGGAAGATGAGTAAGATCGAAAGACTATAGATGCCGAGCACGATGGAAAAAATTACCAGTGTCGCAGACGAGAACAAGGCATTTAAGGTATTCGTGGTCAGGAAACGTTCTATCCGGTCATGGTCATTGACACGCTGGGTAATATCACCTATTTGCTTGGAATCAAAAAAGCGGATCGGTAGTTTCATCAGCTTGATCAGGAAATTGGAAATTATCGAGATATTGATCCTGCTGTTCATGTGTAAAAGGATCCAGCTGCGAAGCATCTCGTTCACCGTATTGCCGATGAACAATACCAGCTGAGACAATAGGATCAAGGTGATAAACCCAAGATCCTCATGATTTACGCCATAATCTACCAGACTCTGCGTGAGAAACGGAAGAATAAGAGAAAGAATGCTGCCGGCGACTATGCTCAGAAAAAGTTGAACGATAAATTTTTTATACTTACGAAGATAATCTAGCAGGAACAGAAACCCGCCGGTAGTCTTTGCTTCGCCTTCCTCATTCATCAGCGCAGGTGTAGGCTCCAACAACAGGGTAATTCCCATGCTTTCCGGACCATTGGCCCAGCTCTTCAGGAATTCCTGCTTGTCAAGCCTGGCAACGCCATGTGCAGGGTCGACAATGGTGATCTTTGCTTTCTTCGACGACCGGTAATTTTGAGGAGGTAAAACCACAAAATGCCGCTGGTTCCAATGCAGAATGCATGGAAGTTCGGCATCTTCATCCAGCTGTTGGAAAGTGATTCTCGCCATCACCGTTTTGAAGCCGATCTTTTCCGCAGCCTCGCTGATGGCCAAAAGCGACACACCCTCCTTAGTTAGATTCGTGCTCTTCCGCAAGGTCTCCGCCGAATAGTGCTTGCCGTAATATTTGGCGATCATTCGCAGGCAGGTAGCACCACAATCCATCTGGTCAAACTGTTTATAGATCGGAAAAGCCATAGTGCAGTCTAAATGGGTTAAAGTTGATTGACTTTTGCGATCGCTATCTGCGATCCGTAGAATTTGAACAAATAGTGATAGATCACTAATTCGTGTTTTCGCTGGTTGGATATAAACAGCCGGTTAAGCGACATATGAATATAGCTGGGCACCAGTTGTCGCAGGAAAAGCGCCTCCTGCAGCCGACCCACAGCAAACAGATCCTTCCAGCCTGCCGATCGTTTACTCAACAACTCGTCCATAAGATCGAATTGGCTTTGCCTGCTTTCATCCACAGACCCGCCGATCGCCTCCTGAAGCGCTTTGGAATGTTTTCGGTAACGGTCGTTCAAATCCTGGTTCAATGACGTGTCGCCGCCAAACTCGGCAAAAAAGTTATCCCGCATTTCCTTGATCAGCGCATATTTGCCCTCAAGCCGCAGACCGGCGTCATACAAAAGCCGGTCTATGTTCTTAGCAGCAAAAAGCCAGCGCAGCACTTCCGTCTCTTCCCCGTCCACCAGCTGAAGAAACCGGGCAATGGCCATACTATCATGAAAGAACATTGACTCCGCCGCTTCCATATTGTCTGCTCCATACCGCTCCAGCTCGCGCTGATAAGTGTCAATTTGCATAGAGAACACGATCTCTTTATTCAGGAATTCGCCGATCGCCAGATTTAACTCGTCCAGGACCATCTTCCAGAAGTCCGGCAACTTGTCGTTGTGAAACCGCAGCCGGATATGTGGCTTGGGATCGAAATAGCGAATATAGAACCATTTATCGATCGCCTTCTCCGCAAGCAATTTCTCGGCCACAGGTAGTATACATTCTGCGAGGATTCGGTCGCTCGTTGCCGTTCCCGTATATAATTTCACATAAAACCAATGGCTGCCCGGAGGAAATATGCGCTTGATCCGGAAAGGGGCCTGCGCCCCTGCCCGATAAGCAACGGCATCGTTTACTGCTCGATGGAAAGGAAAAACTACTTCATTGATATACTTCCTGCCCGAAACATCCGTGATAAAACAATTTTCCGGTTCAGGAAAAAACTCGGCAAGCCTGATCCGGCCTTTCTTCCGCCACTCGTCAAATAAGATCTTCACGCTTACTTCGTTGCTGAGATCCACAAAAAGCTCGTTATCCCCCTGCACCAGGAGTACGTGATCCGGGATTGCGCATTGTCGCTGGATACGCTTGATAAACGCCATCTGGTCCTCTCCCTTTCCTTCCATCCGGTCATAGATCGCCTTGTCGAGATTCCAGCAGGCTTTGCTTATAACAATGTGACCGACCTTTACCCTGGGCAAAAAGATCTCATTATCAAATATTCCCCAGCTCCACAAGACGCCGATGTTGACATCTTGGAACTGGAGGTCGCATAAAAACTTATAGATCATAAGATTCGTGCCATTGAAAGCATGAGCCGTTGTCAATCGGGGCACGATCTCTTTATCCATCCGCGCGGAACGAAGGATGATCCGGCTGTTTCGGATGGAAATCAGCAAGTCGTCGATAGGAATGGTACACTCTGCCGCTACACCGGGACGGCACAAATAGGGGATCTCATGATCACGCAGCAACGGCCGCATTAGGATATTCCCGGTGCGGGCGGAGGGAAGATGTACGACCTCCGCGAATACCTTATCGGGCTGAACCTCCCGCTCCCTGGCCAAGCTGCCCTTCACCATCGCCAATATCGACTCGTCGCCGTGACAGAACCTCGCCGTCAGATTAGCGGCGGAAGGACCCATGCACCCCTTCAGGACAAACGAAAACGCTCCTTCATCCATCGACGCGCCGCCGTTACCAATGAGGTCTCCGATGACAAACAAGCTTTCCGGGATCCTCAACGAATTGTTCTTAGCCAATGTAGCAATCTCTTCAGCCGTAATAAGGACCTCCCTCAAACCGTTCTGTAGCGCTTCAGTATATTTTTTGATCCGCAACTGTCCGAACTCGGTAACACCGGTTGTCTGTAGCCCATTCCTCGACTTCCACCCGATCCCTTCCAATAGCGGAGCGTAATCGGAATCGCCGGTATTCCGAAAGGATCCATACCCAATACCTAATCCTGCGTCGAGCACTTGCGCCAGCGGCATCTCCCGCTGCTCATATTTGCCAACATAGTCCTGTTTGAAATCTTCGAGATCGCTTAATGGCGTATAAGGGAAAAACGCGTAGAGCAATTCGATCTCCTTTGACACCTGCGCAACGATTCTTTCGCTTAATCGGTTTGCCGGATGCCTGAAAAACAAATCTGCCTGCACAAGATCCTTTTTTTGGGCCGCCACCCCTAACCGTTCGATCAATTGGAGCACCCGCTCATATCCTATTACTCCCCGTTGCCCGGCGCTGAGAAGCATTTCAATTTCCAACAGCATTTCGGCCTGCTCATGAGCCGCGCCGGTAGCAGTTACGATCCTTCGTAAAACTGTAAAAAATTCCTCTCCAGTCACCGTTGGCTCCAGCTCGCTGAGAAGCAGCTGCGAATCGATGAGTTCCTGGATGAACGCCTCGGCCTCTTCTTTTTCAATATCATTCGCACATAAGTGAGCCACCAACTCTAGCCGCAAAATGCCCTTGTTCGCTATCGCTATCAGATCCTCCAAATAACTCGAATGTTGCACCGAGACCACTCGGTACGAACGTACCCGGTTTGTAAGCTCATAGGCTACGTATCGGTATTGATCGTGTATCCTATAGATGCTGCTGTTGGGATAGAACCTTAATTTATCCCCGATAGCCTTATTGGCTACAAACATCTCGGCCAGTTCCTCTACGTAATTCATATCCAACCGGCGATGGATATGCACCTTCTCCCTGGTCGACACAACAATTTTCGTTGCATCGCCGATAACGCCACCGGCACACCCGGCAAATAATCCAAAGGGAGTCGCCCGTGTCGCCATTCGCAGCAGGTATTTATACAAAGTTTGAAGGAGCTTTTGCTCCTGGCGCTTGTCCAGCTCACCCTTCAGCCATTTTTCATATTGTTGATATAATTCCGTCGAAGCCAGATAGAGGGTCTCACCTAGCTCCTGATCATGGTAGGTTTTTCTGACGAACTCCGCAAGACTGTCCATGGTCAACCCCTTGGTCTCCTCGAGCAGCCAGTCGATTGCTAACGTCGGCGTCCTTAGAACATAGTAATTGTCGGTACGCAACATACAGTAGAATTCTTTGTTCGCAGATTTAGGAGAGTAAAAAGCTGCTGTCCCAGCCCGGTTCATGGGTATCGATGAGAGCCAGCAGGCTCAGTGCGATGCCAATGCTCCCTTCCATCAAACCGTCGATGTTCAATTTGCCAAAATCCCCTTTATCAGCCATAAATGAAATGTAGTTTTGATGGTGGATCGCGCGCCGTAGGGTATCCTGGAGACAAAAAAGCGCTCCTTCCCGAAAAGGTTGCAGTTTTGTATGCTGGTATAGCCGGTTAAAAACATGCCCCACACCCGCGCTCCCATGGCATAAATGCGCATCGGCAAGCCCGGATAGCTCGCCCGGTAAGCGCTCGACGCAACGCAATCCGAGAGAGATGCCTTCCTCCTGCCAATCCTGCCGGCGCATAATCGAACCGGCAGTGACCAGCGACGCCGCTATACCGACATCGCCATAGCACCATCGCAACGGAGTAGATCCCTGAAATTCTCCATCCTGCATCGAATAGGCATAGCAGGACAAAGAATTGTGCTGCTTTGCCTTCATTAAAAACTTGTAATTCCCTTCAGCCAATCTCCCGCATATATCGGCTTCGATATCCAGATTGCAACATTTGCTCAGAAATACCAGCAAGCCCGGCATCCCATGCGCAAGACCGAGATTGATCCTGGCCGGTGCATCATGCAACACTTGTTCCCAGATGAACACGTCTTGCCCATATGGCACGGCCAGCCCGGCCAGCCCCTCGACCACCGTATTTAACCAGGGGTCGGTATAACCATATTTTGCCCGCTCCAAGCCAAACATCACGGAGCCAAGCCCGCCCAATAAATAATCATAGTCGCCTTTTCCCATTAGTTGATCCGAAGAGGCATGGAGTTTATCCATGACGTCCCCCGTGAGATCATCGATGTCGGCATCCAGGAAGCCCGAGCCTATCAGGTGCTGCAGACACCATGCAAAACCCGCATGGCCCCGGCCAAATGTCATGTCGGCTTCCGTACCTTCTAATAGCTCGAAACTTTCATCCAGGGCGGAATTGAAGCGGTCGTATAATTCGCTTCGGTTCGAATATTGATATAAATAGCCAAATAACAATACGGCGCCGAATTTGCCGTACATTAAAGAAACGTCGGAAGACCTATTGAACCCATTGGCGGCACCCTTTCCGAGACCGCTTACAATTTGATCGATAAAATTCTCAATGGCCAAAACATCTTCGCGCCGTGTTAGCAATGGTTCCCAGGGCATACATAGGTAAGGGTATCGATAAACCGTTTTGGAATAATTAAAGACCTAATTCAAAAAGATAAGGGGACACTGGTTCCCCTTATCCAAGGTAGAATGCGATCAAGGCGGTGTGGGACAGCAAGTCTGGCAACCCGAACAGGCGCTGCCCGAGTGGTAAGTGTGACAGCTGATAAGTGATGTAAAGGCATCACCCCCTACGACTCTTGCAGCCTGGTTGTTCTCCAGGTTAGAGACGATCTTCTTTCCAAGCGTTAGTCGCTTCTTTTTGAGATCTACTTTCTTCATACAGATAAAATTTGCCAAAAATTATATAAACAAAATGAGATAACCTAACAAAAACGTCTAACTTCAAAAAATAAACTAAATGGGTATACGAAGATGAAGAGATATTTCCTTTCCTCGCTTCTGTTGCTTCCGTTTTTCTTTACCAATATGGCAAGCGCGCAGGATACGCTCGATAAATATCTTAGCTCACATGCTTATCCCATCGACATGAAGGACCCCGGGGGCGGCCCTGGCTGCAGTATACTTGCAGGGAAACTCGGCGGCTACCGGGTGATCATGCTTGGCGAGGGGGGATCACACGAATTAGAATTTTATTTTGACTTGCGAAGCACACTCCTGGAACAGCTTAACAAAAGGCTGGGCGTCCATTCGTTCGTAATGGAATATGGCTCGGCACTTGCTGTTCTGCTTAATCGCTATCTGGAAACCGGCGATACCGGTTGCTTGCCGCCGATTGCCCATCCCGGATTCATGCGTTTCCTACGTGAACTTTATATATATGACCACTCGCCGGCGACACTGCAGCCAATACGCACCGTTGGATTAGATTTCGAACGCACTGGTACTTATTTCAAAGCACTCCGGCTTCTCATGCCCTCCAGTCCGGCGCCAGAACCGATAAAAAACGAAATCGAAATGATCAAAAACAGCAGCGATTCAATGGATTGCGATGCACTTATCCGCATCGATAAGTATTTGAAACATTCACTTGAAGAAAAGCAGCCGGCATATGTGCAATATCTTGGCCGCAGCTATACCGCAGTGTCGGACATCATTACAAACCCGGGGCTCTGTAACTCCAGATTGAAGAACAGAAACTTTCACCTCGTAGAACGTTTTGAACACTTTGATTCGCAGTATCGGGATAGCATCTACTTTTGCGAACTCGGCGAAGCGCATGTCAATTTCATTCTGAAAAATGCATCCTGGTTACTTGATATGGATAAGAATAGCCCCTTTTTCCACAGGGTGGCTGTGATCAATGTCTATTGCGACAACTGTGAAACACCGGTAGAAAAGGTATCGAATTGGTCCTTCGGAAGCTTGCAAAAAGACATTGAAAGCAGATTCCTTCCGTACTGCCGTAGCGATTTCACACTGTTTGATCTCACGGCTAGTGACGATCCGGCTATTGGCCGGTTTGCGGCTTCCGGCCAGTTCCTCCTGATCGTAAAGGGACTGCATTGACCTAATTACTTCAATTGGAAAGCTTCGCTAACCTGCTTGAGCGTCGTGGCACGCTCCTCACCCACTACCTCTAAATTGTGGAAAATAAATTCGTCGATATCCAACTGCTCCCGCCACTGCGACAAGGTATCTACAAAATAGGTGGGCGTGCCCACGACACAATTATAAGGATACCCTTCACCAAATCCCAATTCCCTAAAGCGTCTTTTTGCCGTATCTTCCGACGTATGGCAAATGCCGGCAAAGGCGATGTTGATCTCCGGGGTTTCGCCATGTTTTTCCTCGTATTCCAAACGGTATCGGGCGAGATTCTCCCGCTGCTGCGGAATATCGATATTGCCATGAAAAACCGAAAGCGAAGTGTTGATGCCCAGGGTTAAGGAAGAATGCATGCTTTTGTAAGAAGACCTTAAATTCCAGATGGCTGGAATCTCGCCCAAATGCGGCGTGATAACGACTTTATCTTCGATATGCGCCATTTCATCCCGCAAGAAAACAGTGAGTTCGGCTAGCTTGGCATCGAAGCCGGCAGGAAAATCCTTTCGCAGCTGCAGATCATTGGAGAGGAATTGCGCAACCCTATAATTCGGTACCCCGTTGGCCAGGCCCAGATCTACCCTCCCGGGAAATAAATTGCTGAGTAATTTGAAGTTAAGGGCTACCCGGTATGGTGAATGGATCGATAAAAGAATACCGGCTATACCGATACGCATGTTCTCCGTGAGGCCAGCTATGATGGGGAGGAGCATTTCCGGATTGTTCCAGCCTGGGCTTAAATTGTGATGTTCGGTAAGCCAAAATCGGGTGTATCCTAAATTATCGGCCTCGAGTGCATGATTGATCACATCTTCCAATACATCCATCGGGGGCATCGAGTGTTCTCTCAACCCGAATTCCAATAAGCCGATCTTTATCATTTTTCCGGATTCAACTGTTAGACAAGGTTATCGACCCGAAGTAAAGCAAAACATTCGAAATTTCCTAATACACAAAATAAAATATTACGCCGTTACCTCGATCAGAAAATCATGCAGATTGACCTCCGTCGCTAGGTTGAGCTTTTTCCGCAGCCGGTACCGGCTGACCTCGACACCCTTGAGCGAGATGTTCAACAGCTGCGCGATCTCTTTCGAGGTCAGGTTTAGCCGCAAATAGGCGCAAAGCTTGAGATCGGTGGGACTCAGCAGCGGGTATTTATTCTTGAGATGAGAGAGGAAATTGTTGTGAACCTGGTCGAAATGGAGCGCGAACCGGTTCCAGTCATCATCGCTTTGTTCCGTGTCATTGATCATCCGGAACACACTCCGGAACTCATAGGACAAATTCGGGATATTCAACCGCTTGATCACCGTCAGCAGCTCTTCTCTAATGCTGTTCAGCATTCCACCGCGTTCTACAAAATGCATCGTCACGGTCGCCAGCTCCCTGTTCTTGAATTCCAGCTCTCCCTCTAACTTGGCATTCTGTAACGCGATCAGCCCTTTTTCCTTTCGGTCCAACTCCAGGCTGTGGAGATATTTCTGCCGTTCCTGCTCTTCTTCATATTTCTTCCTATGCTGCTCGATCCGCCGTCGCTGGTGCCACCGGACCAGGTAGGCGAGCCATACCGCGACCAGCAGATAGAAAAGATAGGCCCAGGCCGTTTGATACCAGGCCGGATTGACGATGAACGTAAAGCTCGCCGGCGCGGACACCTTCCCTAAATTATCGCGTGCCTTGACGACGAAAGTATATTTGCCGTAGGGCAGATTGGTATAGTCCTTCTCCGCCTTCGTCGTCCACTCCGACCAGTCACGGTCGAACCCCTCCAGCCGGTAGCTGAACTCTACCAGGCCGGGTTGCGTGTATAGGGGCGATGCATATTCGAAATGAAAAGAGTTCCAGTGATTCGGCAGGCTTACGGGTTGCCCACCGGGCCCATTACCGCCGTCAGCCGCCCCACCTGCCGCATTACCTCTGCCCGCCGCCGCGCCGGCCGCATACCCGCCGAAGATCACACTATCCCTTTCCGCGATCGCCTTCACCGTGCCCAGCAACACCGTGATCCTGTCGCTGGATTCGAGATACCGGCTGTAGTTGAGATGGTAAACGCCGTTGTTGGAGCCGATGAAGATGTTCTCCTTGTCAAACGGATAGATCATGGCCGCACCCTTGACCGTCTGACCGTTCAGTTCCGGGAAAAAAACCACCGATCCATGGGAAGACTTGCTGAAATCGATGACCCCTACCCGTTGCTCACTGACGAACCAGATATTTCCCGCGGTATCTTCTTTCAGGTAGGCGACAGCGGTATCGCCGAATATCGGCCGGAAAAAGGCCGAAGAGACGAACCTGGCCGCCGCCGCGTCATATTCGTACACCCCTTTTTCCGTTCCGACGACTACCTTGCCGCGGATTAACGTTATATAATTATTGAGATTCGATGGCAGCCCCTGCCCGGTGCCAAAATGTGTGAAGTCGCCGCGCAAAGGATTTTTAAAGATGCCCCGGTACGGATGCGCCGCCCATATGCTACCCTTCCCGTCATACACGATCTCCGGTAGCGACTCATAGAGATTGTTGAGCTTCGGCCCCTCTTCCAGGTTACCCTGCCGGTCCTCCAGATCCACCAGCCCCGTATAGGTGCCGGCGACACAGGTGCATCCTCCCATAGTCACAAAATCCCAGGCTCCCTGCTTGTTCATCACGGGTGCTGCCGACCCACCCCGTAATACCGAGATCCCATCCTGATGTGCGATCAGCAGCTGTCCGCAAATGTCCTCCAACGCCCAGATCTGCCCCTTGCTATTGCCCACCTCGGTAAAGGCCCCCTTGAGATCGCTGATATCCCTGATCGCGGGGTCGAGCGGGATATAATACAATCCGTTCGATGTGCCGATATACAGCTTGTGATCGAAGATACGCACCGCATTGCTCACCAGCTGGTTGTCCCGCATCGGCCGGATCAGCCGCACGGAAGTGTTGTACCGGACGAAGGCAATCCCGTTCGCCAGCCCCAGCCAAAGATTGCCGTCCTTATCGTCGAAGATGCGGAGCACATTGTTATTCTGTAACCCCTCCTCACTGGAGAACCGCTGGATGAGCTTCCCCGCCCTGTCGAGGATCAGTACCCCGCCCGCAGCGGTCCCGATGGCGTAACGGTCCGGGCCGATAAACCGGGCATTGTTGATCAGGTCGTTCATCAGCAGGGGGTCCGAAGGCGCAGGTTTCCGTGTGAGCGTCTTCCCGTTTAAAAGGTACAGCCCATTTTTGAGCGTGGTAACGAGAAGCGTATCCTTATTATAAGGCAGGATACCCGTGATCTGCAACGGCTTTGTGGACAATGGTAATTCCTTCCAGCCATCCTCACGATACACATACAACCCTTTATCCTTGTCTGCCGCGAAGAGGGTACTGTCTACCTGGGTCATCAGCTGCCAGTTCTCCGGTGCGTCCATCGTCAACATGGTATCCTTCTTCCATTGGAGGATGGTTTCATTGGTTCGAAAGAACACCTCTCCTTTATGGATCTCGATATTCCAGATGTCGGCAAATTGCTGCGCTACCGTCGGAAGTTTTTCTTTTAGCGAATGATACTTCAGCACCCCGCCTGCACCCGGCGAGAAATAGCCGATCTCGTCGGCCCCACCCACAAAGATCCGCCCCGCCGTATCGATGGCCAGGGATTTGATCCCCACCTTATTGGGCATCGCATACAAATGCCAATAATTTCCGTCATAGGTCAGCAGCCCGTCGTTATTGGCGAAATAAAACCGTCCGTATTTGTCTTCTCCGATCCCCCAAACCTCGGTAGCCGCACGGTAGTCGGCGTTGGAAAAATTACGGATAGCCGGCAAGCCGATCGTCGATTGACAAAATGCCGGTCCCACTGCCGCTACGAAAAGCAGGATGGATAGAACCAGTTTCTTCATTTGGCGACAATTTAAACAATGTAGGGCTAATGTAGGGGCAAATAACTTGTTCGGTCCGTACCCAAAAAGGATATTTGAATCATGAAATCTCCTTTCCCCAGCCATAGCTTGCGAAAATACCTTGCCTTATTGATCCTGTTAGTGCTATGTAATGCCGGCGCGGTCGCCCAGCGTTTCCGGGTGTTGGTGGTCGCCTCGAGGGCCCACGATCATCTGAAGATGATTGCTGCCGCCCGGCCTTTTTTTGAACAAATGGCGGCGGAAAATGATTTCGAACTTGATTTTTCGGACGATACCAGCCTGATAAATCCGGCAAATTTGGCCCACTACCAGGTCTTCGTGATGCTGCACCTGGCGCCCTTCGACATGTCCTATGCCCAGCAGGAGGCCCTCCAGCAATTCGTGGAACAGGGCAAAGGCTGGGTCGGTATCCATGCTGCCGGCCTCACCGGCCGCCAATTCCTCGGTAAGGACACCCGCTACTGGCAGTGGTTCGAAGACTTTATGGGCGGTATCACCTATTCCCCGCACCCCGCCTATCAGCATGCGACGCTTGTCGTGGAAGACAGGTCCCATCCCGCCACCCGGCACCTCCCGGCCCGGATGGATATCCCCGACGAATGGTATGAATTCGATAAGAGTCCGCGCAGTACCGTTCATGTCCTGGCCTCGGTCGACGAATCGACCTATCACCAGAACAAACCCATGGGCGACCATCCCATCATCTGGACTAACGAGCGCTATCGCCGCATGATCTATATCGGCCCGGGTCATTCCCCGGAACTGCTTGCAGATCATCGCTATGCCACCCTGCTGCGCGACGCCATTCTGTGGGCCGCCACCACCGGTCCTGCCGATTTGACTATCCCCATGGAGGACGGCCGTGTGACCTGGCAGCAGCACTATACTCTCCCGCTAGGGCCCAACCAGTCCGAACTCTTCCATCGGCTCAAAGACGCCCTGTCAAACTCGGGGTACACGATCTCGACGGCAGACCCCGAGACGGGCACCATCCTGGGCACAGGCGCCGCCCGCGTAACAACCAGCCCCGAAGGCCACTACTACCAGCTCAGGTACAACTATGCCGTGAACATCCACGACGGCAGCTATACCTTCAAAGCCACGCACTTTTATGAGAAACCCGTGGGCGTAGGCACCACCAGCGAATATTCCAAAATAGAATACCGCACCTGGGACAACCGCCTTGGGCATCCCTGGCAGCCACCGCTGGAAGACCATCTTCTTATCAGGGGCCTCGACTCGACAGTCACCGCGGCCATGGACAAGCTCTACGCCACCGTCAACATCCCCCGCTTCCGGGTTCTGGCGCTCTACGAGAACGGCGGCTGGCACATCGCCTTCTCCCGCCGTGCCATGTCCTGGCTAAACAACCTCGCCGTCGACAGCAATTTCAGCATCGACTATCTCACCCACACCGATTCGATGAATGAGGCCTTCCTCTCGCATTACCAGCTGATCATCCAGCTCGATTATGCACCTTATGCCTGGAAACCCGCGGCGATGGACGCCTTTCAAAAATATATCGACGAGGGTAGGGGTGGTTGGGTCGGCTTTCACCATGCGACCCTGCTCGGCGAGTTCGACGGCTACCCCATGTGGCCCTGGTTCCACGATTTCATGGGCGGCATCCGCTGGAAGAATTATATCGCCCGCTTCGCCAAAGCCAACGTCGTCGTCGAAGACCACGATCACCCCGTGCTTCGCGGCATCCCCGATACTTTTACCATTCAAAAAGAGGAATGGTATACCTATGATAAAAGCCCCCGACCAAATGTTCATGTACTCGCACATGTAGACGAGTCCTCTTATCAGCCCGACACCTCTATTAAAATGGGCGACCACCCCGTGATCTGGACCAACGAACATGTCAAAGCCCGCAACGTCTACATCTTCATGGGCCACGACCCTATCCTGTTTGACGACAGCGTGTACCGGCATCTTTTCTCCAATGCCATCTTCTGGGCCGCCTCCGCGCCGCCCCGCCCCGCACAGGCCTTCGCGCCCGCCTCCTCCCAGGAAGCGCCGGTCCAAGCCTCCACCGCCAGAGTCGTCGGCACAAACCCCACCGCCAGGGCCGCGGCGGCCCCCAAGCCCCCCCGCTACCGCGTCCTCGCGTTCTTCTCCAACACCGTCGAACCCGACCACGTCGACTTCGCCCGGGACGCCATCCGCTTCTACGCCGCGCAATCCGCCCGCGAGAACTTCGCCCTCGACACCACGTCGAACTGGAATAACTGCAACGACAGCCTGGGGAAATACAAGCTCGTGATCTGGCTCAACGACTTCCCCCACACCGAGACACAACGTACCGCTTTCCAGCAGTATATGGAACATGGCGGCGCCTGGCTGGGCTTCCACGTCTCCGGCTATA
>DASYZH010000247.1:0-5517 GCA_035946435.1 Puia sp.
CAGCATAACGGCGGTTTGAAAGCTGCTCCTGAAAGCCGCTTCCGGGAGGCCCACTCCCATCGTTTGTAAAGCATCACAGATAATCAAAGAACTAAATAAATCTTCAGCTTACCTTATGTTCATGCCGCTCAATAGCCGGGGTTTTGGGTCAGGATGTTGCCGGACAGCTGGATCTCGGTTGCGGGGATCGGGAACAGCAGTGCGTTGGCATTCGTTATGCCGAGGACGGTTTGCGCCCTGCCGGTACGGACGAGGTCGAACCAGCGATGCGGTTCGAGTGCGAATTCGAGACGATTTTCCTGTTCGATGGCGAGGAGGATGTCCTGCTGCGCCGTCGCGGTGCTGTTTGCGAGGCCGGCGCGGGTGCGGATGGCATCGAGGTCGGCGAGTGCGGCGGTAAGCTCGTTTTGCTGGGCGCGGGCTTCGGCACGGATCAGGTAGAGCTCGGCGATGCGGATGATGTAAGAAGGGTCTGTTGCCGGGCTGCGATAGAACAGGTTGCCGTACCAGGTATTGGTGGATGTTGCGGCGATAAGGGCGCTGCGGCCGCCGCCGATCTGCGGGTTGTTGAGCAAGGCCACGAGGGAATCATTGGGTGCCCATTGGCGGGTTCCGCCGTTAGCGGGAGGCTGCCAGTAGCCACGGCTGCTGTTCTTATAGGTAGCGTTGTAGGACAGTTCGAATACCGATTCTTTGGTGGCCACGGCGCTGGTGGGCTGAAACCAGGAATTGAAGGGTGCGAGGAGCTGATAGTTCGTATTGTCGGCGATGACCTTTGACGCATATGCTTCGGCGTTAACCCAATCGTCTTGATAGAGGTAATAGCGGGCCTTGAGGGCCCAGGCGGTTTCCCTATTGGCGCGAACGGGGTTCTGGGTGGCGGGCAGCGACATCAGCGAGTCCGCGGCATCAAGGTCGCTGAGCACCTGGGCATAGGTCTGGGCGAGGGTGCTGCGGGGAATCCTGTTCTTTTCCGTCGCGGTAGTGGTGGGCGTAAGCGTGATGGGTACGCCGCCCCAGCAGCGGGCGAGATCGAAATAGGCAAGGGCACGGAGAAAATATCCTTCGCCGGTGAGTTGGTTTTGCTGACCGGGGGTGAAGGTTGCATCGACGACCTTGGGAACCTTGGCGATGACTTCGTTAGCGCCGTTGATGGTTTGATAGATGCCGGCCCAGACCGTTTCGAGGTTGCCGTTATCGGCGGTGATATTATGCGAGATGAATTGCTGGATGACGGCCTGTGAGCCGGTCCAGACGATGTCGTCGCCGCCGAGGTAGCCGAAGGTCTCGTAGAGTCCGCCGTAGTAGTTCTGCGCCATGGTGCGATAGATGCCGCGGACGGCGGTTTCGCTGGAGGTGGCGTCGACGATGGTCGATGCGTCGGATACTTCGTCGACGGGTTGGACGTCCAGGTATTTTTTGCAGCCGGCGGTGGTGATGAGCAGGGCTGCCGGGATCAGAAATTTATAGATGGTTTGCATGTGCTTCTTGTTGGGGTTGGATCATTTAGATGGTTACGTTGAGACCGAATTGTACGGAGGCGGGTTGCGGTGGCGTGCCGAGGTCGAGGCCCTGGATGGTCTGGGTGCTGGTGACGTTGGCTTCGGGGTCCGGTCCGTTATAATGCGTTAGCAATAGCAGGTTGGTGCCCACGAAATAGGCGCGGATGGTGGTAAGGTGCCATTTGCGGGTAATCTCCTGCGGGATCGTATAGCCGAGGCTTAGATCTTTAAGCCGGGCGAAGGAGCCGTCGCGGAGGAAGCGGCTGTTCTGTTGCAGCGTGTAGTTGTTGCCATAGGCCGTTTCGCGGGGAACATCGGTGACCTGCCCGGTGTGGGTCCAGCGGTTGAGCTGGCTGGCGAGCATCACACGTGCCGCGTCGCGGGTGCCGCCGCCTTCGCCGAAGAACTGCTGGAGGTTCAGCACGTCGTTGCCGTATTCGAAGCTAACCAGCACACTGAGGTCGAAGCCGGCAAAGGAGACGGCGTTGCTGAGGCCGCCGAAGAATTTTGGAGCCGCGTTGCCCATGGTCTGGCGGGCCGATGTGGGGACGGTGCCGCTGGCAGTCTGGCCGGCGAAGACGGAGTTACCCGTCTTGGGGTCGACATAAAGCTGGCGATAGAGCCAAAAAGAATAGAGCGGGTGGCCTTGTTGCATGATGAGCCAGTCGCGGTTATATTGATAGATGGGTGTAGGCAGGGTGACGATCTTGCTGACGTTGCCGGAGATCGAGATATTGGTGGACCAGGTGAGACGGCCTTTGATGTTCACGCTATTGATGCCGATCTCGTAGCCTTTGTTGCTGATGACACCGGCATTGCTGTTGTACGTCGTGAAGCCGCTGATCGCGGGGATGGGCAGCTGGAGCAGGACGTTGGTGGTGCGTTTGTCGTAAAGGTTGCCGTTGATGGTGACGTGGTCCTGGAAGAGGCCGATGTCGAGGCCTACGTTAGCCTGGGCGGTGCGTTCCCATTTCAAGTTGGCGTTGCCCAGCTGGTAGGGTGCGGTGCCGGGCTGTGCACCGCTCGCGTTGTCCGGATAGGCGTACCCACCGGACCAGAGACCCTGGGCGGCGAAGTTGTTGATGCCGTTTTGATTACCCGTGATGCCATAGGAGGCGCGGAGTTTCAGGTCGCTGAGCCAGGCCCAGCTCTGCAGGAAGGATTCCTGCCTGATCCGCCAGGAGGCGCCGATGGAGGGGAAATAGCCCCACCGGTTGTTGGCGCCGAATTTCGAGGAACCGTCGGCGCGGGCGCTGGCCTCGAGAAAATATTTACCCTGGTAGTTATAGTCGATGCGGCTGAAGAAGGAGGCGAGGTTCCCCCGGGTCCAGGACTGAGTGGCGGTGGTGGTAGCTGCCGAAGAGATCGACGTATAGGAGTTGTTGGGGAAGCCGGTGCCGGTGAGTGAGTTGTTGGTCGTCCCGTTGCTTTGGACGGTGTTGCCGACGACGATGCCGAAGGTATGACCGCCGCCGAGTGCGGTCTTATAGGTTAGGGTTTGTTCGTTGATCCAGGTGCTATTGAGCGTGAGCGAAGACGTCGCGAGCCCGTTTGTCGGTGGAGCGCCGTCCTGGGTGAGGTTGTTCCAGTATTGTGATTCGTTGTAATTGTTGTAATCGAGGCTCCAGCTGGTGCGGAATTTCAGTCCGGGCAGCAGTTGTGCGTCGGCGTAGAGGTTACCGATGTAACGGAGGCTGATGGTATGGACATCGTAGTATTTGATGAGGATGTCGAGGTTATCGAATCCGGCGTAGTCGAGGGGTTCGCCGGTGGGGCTATAGGGGGGAAGGTAGGTGGCGGTGTTGATAGCCGACTGTAGCAGACCGCCGTCGGGCCCGTCCCCTGCCCTACCTTGCTTACGATACGATCGGGAGAAGTCGTTGCTGACGCCTACCTGAAGCCAATCGGTTACCTTTTGATCTACATTGACCTTGAGGTTGGCCCGTTCGAAATAGAGGGGCTTGATGTCGGCATCCTGGTGTGTGAAGCCGGCGCCGATATAGTACTGGGTTTCCTTGCTACCGCCGGAGAGCGAACCGTTATAATTCTGCAGGCCACCGTGGCGGAAGAGTTCGTGTTCGCGGTCATAGGTCTTTTGGATATCCGGCGTGCCGCGGTTAGTGGAAGCGGTGGGGTTCCAGACGGTGCCGACGAAGGGAGCGGTCTTGTAGGTCGCCTCACCTGCGACGTTGCCTGCGGCGAGTGCGTCGGCGTAGGAGTTCGCGTAGTACTCGTTCTCGAGCGTGGCGTGCTGGGGGCCCGTGGTGAGTTTCCAGAGGCGTTGCGCCCAATTAGTCCCCGTGGATGCATCGAGGGAGAGTTTGGGTCTGCTGTTGAAATTGCCGCGTTTGGTGGTGATGATGATCACGCCGTTTGCCCCGCGGGAGCCGTAGATAGCGGTGGCGCTGGCGTCTTTGAGCACTTCGACGTTCTCGATATCGGCGGGGTTGAGATCGGCCAGGGGTGAGGTGGCGCGACCGCCGGTGTTGATGGTCTGGAGGCTGGTGTTGTTGATGAAGACTCCATCGATGATATAGAGCGGGTTGTTATCTGCGTTGATGGATGTCGTGCCGCGGATGCGCACGAAGACGCCGTCGCCGGGGACACCCGTATTGGAGTTGATCTGGAGGCCGGGGGCTTTACCTTGGAGCTGGGCGTCGAAGCTGGCGACGGGAATGGAGGCTACTTCTTCCTGCTTGATGGAAGAGATCGACGAGGTAAGGTCTTTGCGTTTTTGGGTACCATAGCCTACGACGACCACGTCGTCGAGCTTGCCGGCGGTTTCCCGGAGCTTTACGGTGATGGGGTCGAAGCCCGTGATGACTGCTTCCTGCGACTGGTAGCCGACATAGGTGATCTCTACGACTGCCGGGAGGTGCTGACCGGTGAGAAAGGTGAAGACGCCATATTTGTCTGTGAAGACTTCGTGGGTGGTGTTTTTGAGGTGTACGGTGGCGCCGACCAGCGGGTCGCCGTTCTTGTCCGTGACGTGACCGGTGAGGGTGATGTTGTGGGTGTTGACCGATTGGGCGAATACACTTAATGAATACAGAGCCAATAATGCCGAAAGAAAGGATCTCATAAATAGTAGTTGAGACCGCCTGCGATCTTTGCGCGGGCGGATGAGTGATCGGCAAAATGGATGACCTGAACGATAGACTTTGAACGGTAGACCTTGGGATCGACGTTGCGGTCGATCAAGTAGTCCACAAAAATAGTAGAGTATTTGGAAAATAAAAAAAAACTTCCACTAATTTTTGTGGAAGCGTGGAAGGCATCGTCGAGGCGGGGCAGGGCTTATTTTTTAAAATACGTGGCGAGTATCATCACGACTAAGGCGAGGAATAGGGCTATTGCCCAGCGGATCGTCTCGACTTTCGAGTCTTTGATCTCGACGCGGAGGTCACTGCGCAAGCCGGTTAGGCCTGTTTGAAAGTCGTTTCGGATGCCGCTTAGTTCGGCTTTAAAGTCACTTCGCAGCTCGCCTAGCTCGACTTTCAGATCACTTCGCATGCCGCTTAGCTCGACTTTCAAGTCACTTCGCAGGTCGCGAAATTCTTCTTTGAGGTCATCGAACTTTTTAGAATGCGTTTGAAATCCTTCGTTCATCCTTTTTTCGAGGCCTGCAAAGTCGTCTTTGAAACTGCTTTTGTATTCCTTATCGAGTATGTGCATAAATTCCAAGGATTTGATATCCGTTAGGTGAAAATCGTACCGGAGGAAATTATATAGTTGGATATTAGGGGTTTCCATGGAAAGCAAGTTTTATTTTTTGAGAAATAGGGCGATGAGCAAGGCTATATCCACAAATAGAAAAATATACAAGAGGATGTACTTCGGCTTTTCGGGCAAATCTTTTAATGGCATGGAAAACCAGTACGTCTCCCTTTTAAGGATTGCGGCAATCCTGGAAATTTTTTTATTCATAGAGGTTAGTTTAGAAGTATGGTGCAAAGCTAGAGGGAAAAAATTTTAGGGGGGAAAAAATTTTTTTTTTGGGGGGCAGGGGCGATGC
>DASYZH010000248.1:0-7385 GCA_035946435.1 Puia sp.
ATCCTATATCGTTTCCATCGATAAGATCGAGGCCATCGAAGCGGGCGAGATCTTTATCCAATCGCAGCGCATCCCCATGAGCCGGAACTACCGCGAGCAGGTCCTTCAGCAGGTTGTCGCCAATAAGGTTATTTCACGGTCCGGTCAAACGCCGCCGTGAGCACCTGCCCGGCTTCCATCGTGCCTGTGTCCGCCCGCCAGCGAGACGGCGTAGATATACACGGGGGTCGCGCCCCTGCCTTCGGCAGCCCTGGAACGCCGTGTCGCGGTTGCCGGCGTTAACGGTGTGGGTATTGTGAACGACATACTCAAATGTAGCCATAAAAAAAAGACGCCCAAGGGCGTCTCTTCGCAAATTAACTCTTAGCCGTCTTCGGCGGCTCATTCTATGTCTAGCTATTCAACACGGTGCTTTGAGCCAGGTACTTCTTGGACGGGTAGTAGATAAAGAAACACGAACCGTTCTTCACTACCGGGATGATCTGCGTCGTCATCTCCGTAGGGATGGCCGGGCAGCCAAAGGTCGTACCCATCATGCCATACTTGTGAACTACCCGCATGCTTACGTAATTGGCGCCATGGATCACGATCGCCCGTTTGCGCGCATTGTCATTGAACCCTTTGTCGACACCGTCGATGCGCAGCGAGTAACCGTTGACACCGGTATACGTACCTGACGTGATATAAAAACCAAGACTGCTTTTGCAGGATTCCATTTTATTGGAGAAAGAAGTGGCGTATTCTTCGCCCGAATTGATGCCATGCGCCACATACGTGCGATACAGCACGCGGTGGTTCCGCACATCGATCACATACATCCGCTGGTTGCTCGAGCTCTGACTGAAATCACAGATCGTAAGTACATTGGTCTTTTTCAGCAACCCTCTCTTCTTGAGGTTGTAGTAGCCGATCCAGGCATGCTGGAACGCCTGACGGCACAGCCCGGAGTCTTCCAGATCCATGTCGAAATAAGCGGCGTTGGCGGTAGCGACGACCATCCGCATCTCGGCGCGCTTTGCGGCGGCGGCGGCACGGCTGGCGGTCATTTTATAATTGGCGGCCGTTCTATAGGTAACCGAAGTTTTATTGATCGTGTTCGTGGAACGATATACAGGGCCCGCATGCAGCAGCGTCACAGTACCTATCAGGATCGCCAGAAGCAAGCTGGCCTTAGCGGGGGTGAGGAGATTTGTTTTCATAACAACGGATTTGTTGATATCGATCCAACCCGCGTACCAGAAGATAAACGATTGTCTTATAATGGGATATTGCTGTGCCAAATGGAAAACGGCTCCCATTTCGGAACCGTATATCTCTTTTTGGGAAAGATTCCCTCAAATAAAAATCACGGAGAGGAGTCTCCGTGATTACCAAACCTAACTGCCTATGAAGAACTATAACAGTGTAGTTCAGATACGACGGAATGGAGTACCCGGATTTCAGAAACGTTAACTTTTTTTTAATACATCGGCTGCGGAAAATAGACCCCGCAGAAAGACCTCGTTGCGCTGGCACCAAATTCGCCCCCTAAAGGAGATGAAGGCATTTTTACTACGGATGTATGATATCTATGAGTTCCTGGTACGGTTCTATAAGGAAGCTTTCTTACCACCCTATGAATACAAGGAGATCATCAATCAGTTCTTTGACGTAGGGATCCGCTCCCTGTCCATTATCTCGCTCACCGGCTTCATCACCGGCCTGGTCTTCACCAAGCAATCCCGCTCTTCGCTTGCCGAATTCGGCGCGACCTCCTGGCTGCCTTCGCTCATGGCCATCGCCATCATCCGGGCCCTGGCACCCCTGGTGACCGCACTCATCGTCGCGGGTAAGGTCGGGTCGCACATTGGAGCCGAACTGGGTTCGATGAAGGTCACCGAACAGATCGAAGCCATGGAAGTTTCGTCCACCAACCCCTTTAAATTCCTGGTGGTCAGCCGCATCCTGGCTACCACCTGCATCCTGCCCGTCCTGGCCGCCTACATGGGGCTGGTAGGCATGCTCGGCGCTTATGTCAATGTCCATCTCAACGAGGAAACCAGCTTTACCACCTTTTTCCAGGCGGCCTTCGTACGCATCTCATTTGTCGACATCGGCGTCCTGGTATTCAAATCCGCCGTCTACGGCTTCACCATCGGCTTCACCGGCTGCTTCAATGGCTACTATGCCGATCACGGTACCGTCGGCGTGGGCCGCGCCGCCAACATGTCCGTGGTAGTGTCCATGTTTCTAATTTTTGTTGAGGAGATGCTTATAGTACAATTGGTTAATAGTTACTTACATTAATGATATGGCAACGGAACCCACCCAAACGTCTTTCAAAAAATCACCTGGGACCATCGACCGCAACAATGCCGTGATTTCGCTGCGGGGCGTCTATAGATCCTTTGGCGATATGCCCGTCCTCAAGGGCGTAGACCTGGATGTCTTCAAAGGCGAGAACGTCGTGGTCCTGGGACGCAGCGGCAGCGGAAAATCCGTGCTGATCAAAATCATCGTCGGCCTCCTTCTGCCGGATAGCGGCACCGTGCGGGTGCTGGGATTGGATGTCGACAACCTGGCCCCTCGCGAGCTGCGGCAGCTGCGCAGTAAGATCGGCTTTTCCTTTCAGAGCTCGGCCCTCTACGACGGCATGAATGTCCGCGCCAACCTCGAGGTCCCCCTTGTCCGCAACAAACGAAACCTTACCAGAAAAGAGATCGACGAAGCCGTCGCCCAGGTGCTGGATGACGTGGGCCTCTCCCAGACGATCAACCAGATGCCTTCGGAATTGTCCGGCGGTCAAAAAAAACGCATTGGCATCGCCCGCACCCTGATCCTTCACCCTGACATCATGCTCTATGACGAACCCACGGCGGGGCTCGACCCGGTGACCAGCGAAGAGATCAACGCCCTGATCAACCAGGTACAACAACGCTACAACAGCAGCGCGGTGATCATCACCCACGACCTCACCTGCGCCCGTTTTACCGGCGACCGCGTAGTGATGCTGTCCGACGGCAATTTCATTCGCCAGGGCAGCTTCGACGAGGTCTTCGCATCGGACGACACCAGGGTACAAAATTTTTATAACTATAATTTCATCATCAAGGCATGAGTGTAATAAACGTCAGCAAACGAATGGCCGTGGGCGGCTTCATCACCGTCGGTCTGGCGATCCTGGTCGTCGCCGTCTTCACCATCGGCGGCCAGCACAAAGCCTTTGTCAAGTCCATCCGCCTTCATATCCTCTTCGATAACGTCCAGGGCCTCCAGCCCGGCAACAACATCTGGCTCTCGGGTATCAAGGTGGGGACCGTCAAATCCATCGCCTTCGCCGGCAACTCGCAGGTGGCTGTCACCCTCAGCATCGAGAAACAGGCGCAGCCCCATATCCGCAAAGACTCCAAATGTCGCATCAGCACCGATGGGCTCATCGGCAACAAGATCATCGTGATCGACGGCGGCAGCGATGCCTCGCCGGTAGTAGAGAACAA
Organism: Puia sp.; assembly: GCA_035946435.1. Taxonomy (GTDB): domain Bacteria; phylum Bacteroidota; class Bacteroidia; order Chitinophagales; family Chitinophagaceae; genus Puia. The sequence continues at coordinate 3,477 of DASYZH010000248.1, forward strand.
CGATAGCCTCCAGAGCGAACACATCGCGGGAACCGAAGAGCTCATGTCCACCCTCGAGAAAAGTAATAGCAATCTCCTGGAGATTACCGGCAACCTCAAGACCATCAGCAAACGCCTCACCGAAAGCCAGGGAACGCTTGGGCAACTGATCAACGATCCGGCGATCGCGGACCGGCTCAAGGGTTCTCTCGACAACCTGCGCAACGCCACCGCTGGCAGCGAGGCCATGATCGCCAACCTCCGGGAGTTCTCGCAGCAGTTGCGGCAGCCCGGTGGCCTCGCCAACCAGCTGGCCACCGATACCACCGTCTTCAGTCACCTGCGCGGCGCCGTGGCCCGGCTCGATGAAGCCGCCGCCCAGGTCCATGCCTTCAGCAACTCGCTTCAGACAGCCGGCGCCGGACTCAATGACAAGAACGCACCCATAGGCATGCTTCTCCACGATGAGGACGCCGCGGATAACCTGCAGCGTACGCTGAAAAATCTACGCGTGAGCAGTCAGGAGCTCAGCGAAGACCTCGAAGCCATCCAGCACAGCTGGCTGCTCCGCGGGTTCTTCAAAAAGAAGGACAAGCAGTAGGGAACGAGTTCGCCCGCGTTGCGGGAAGACGCCCGGCGGGCGTCTTCGGATGGGCCGTCCTGGGGAATTTTTTTCTCATCCCCCATGGCACCCCTTTTTCTCTCTCGTATTCCGTGATAACAAGTTTGCAAAAGCCCGGTGCCTGGTACATCGCGCCCGGTGCCGGAAACGTTCGCTTCGCTGTCTGGGCGCCCCTCCGGAAAAAAGTAGACCTCGTCCTGGCCACGCCGGAGAAAAGCCTTCATCCCATGGAAAAAGACGCAGCCGGCTACTGGTGGGCGACCCTATCCGTGGTTCCGGGAACCCGCTACGGCTTTCGACTCGACGATGCCCCCTCGACCTTGCCCGATCCCGCCTCGCTTAGTCAACCCGAAGGTGTGCACGCGCTCTCCGAGGTCGTAGACGTACACGCCTTTCCCTGGAACGACGGCGGCTGGAAAGGTCTTCCGCTCAGCAACCGCATCATCTACGAGCTGCATACCGGCACCTTCTCGCCCACGCACGATTTCGAAGGCATCTGCCAAAAGCTCGACTACCTCCACGAGCTCGGCATCAACACCATCGAGCTGATGCCCCTGGCGCAATTTCCCGGCAGCCGCGGTTGGGGTTACGACGGCGTCTACCCCTATGCCATCCAGCATAGCTATGGCGGTCTCGCCGGCTTCCAACGCCTGGTCAACGCCGCGCATGCCATCGGCATGTCCGTGATCGTCGACGTGGTGTATAATCATCTGGGGCCCGAAGGCAACTATCTCCATGAATATGGGGTTTATTTTACCGATAGATACAACACCCCCTGGGGCCGCGCGCTCAACTATGACGACGCCTGGTGCGATGGGGTCCGGACCTTCTTTTTGCAAAATGCCCGTTTCTGGCTGGAAGACGTGCATGTCGATGCCCTCCGTCTGGACGCCGTGCATGCCATCTTCGACAACAGCGCCATCCCCTTTCTACAACAGCTCAAAGAAGTAGCCACCGAGATCGGCGCCCGCACCGGGTGCAAAAAAGAGCTCATCGTCGAGATGGACCTCAACGCCCCGCGCTATATCAACCCGATCGCCAAAGGAGGTTATGGGATGGATGGGCAATGGGCCGACGAATTCCATCACGCCCTCCGCGCCCTGCTCACCGGCGATACCAGCAATTACTACGAAGACTTTGGCGACATCACCCACCTGGAGCGCGCTTTCAGAAATACTTATGTATACAACAATGTTTACTCCCCCCATCGCCACCGCACCTTCGGCGGCTCCGCGGACAACAACCCTTATGACCAATTTGTCGTCTTCGCTCAAAACCACGATCATATTGGCAACCGGGTCTGGGGCAACCGGCTCACCGACGTCCTGGGCTTCGAGCAGCTCAAGCTCGCCGCCGCCACGATGCTCCTCTCCCCCTATGTCCCGCTGCTATTCATGGGCGAAGAATATGGCGAGAAGCATCCTTTTCAATACTTCGTGGATTTCGGCGACCCTGCGCTCATCAAAGCGGTGCACGAAGGCAGGGCCCGGGAATTCAAACACACCACGGAACTCCCCGACCCGCAATCTGAAGACACCTTCAATCGCTCCGTGCTCTCCTGGCGGGTCACGGAAGAACCCGGCGCCACCCTCCTGCGCTATTATCGCCACCTGATCCGCTTCCGCCAGACCCGCCCCGCGCTACAGGGCAGGACCCGCGATACCATGGTGGTCCACCAGCCTTCTGGTCTCACCCTGCCCATCGAACGTAAGATCCTCACCGACCAGCTCTTTATCTGGTTCCATTTCGGCGATCAGCCCGTGAGCCTGCAAAACATTACCTGGAAATATCTCGGCAAGGTGTTCGACTCCGCCGATACCCAATGGCGGGGCCCGGGTGCCGAAGCCGCCGCCGAGGTCCGGCCGGGTGAGTTCCTTCGCATCGCCCCCTACTCCGTTGTCGTTTACGAAAAGAACAATTAAATTTTTTTCCGATGCTTACCCCGACGTGCACCTACCGGTTACAGCTACACGATAAATTCACTTTTCGCGATCTCGACGCTATCCTGGACTATCTGCACGGTCTGGGGATCTCTACCATCTATGCCGCGCCCGTCACAACGTCCGCCAAAGGGAGCAATCATGGGTATGACGTCATCGACCCGCTACATCTCAACCCGGCCATCGGCACGGAGGAAGAGCTCGCCGCGCTGGCCACAAGGCTGAAAGCATATAACATGAACTGGCTGCAGGACATCGTCCCCAACCATATGGCTTATGATACCGGCAACCCCTGGCTCTACGACGTGCTGGAACGCGGTCCGCAATCGCCCTATTATCGCTTTTTCGACATCATCACCGATCCCCCCGTCGGGCTGCTGGGCGACAAGCTCATGGCGCCCTTCCTCGGCGCCACCCTCACCGAATGTCTCCAAAAGGGGGAGCTCACCCTACAGTTCGCCGACGGCGGTTTCGTGATCCGCTATTACGACAAGGACTACCCCGTCGCCGCACGCCTCTACCGCTGGATCTGCACCCTGTCGGAAGGGGATCCCGGTGGGATGTCGGCCGCGCTCGACACCCTCGAAAAAGCGCTGGCTGCAGACGGGCCCACCTGGAAGGCCGCCAAGATCCAATGGCTGCAACAGATGGGCGCCTTTGCCGCCTGGCCCGATTTCGTGGCGGCGCGGGTCCGGTTCTTCAACCAGCGTATCCATCTCCTCGAATCCCTGTTGCAAAGCCAACACTATCTGCTTACCCATCACCGGCTTGCGGCGACACATATCAACTACCGTCGTTTCTTCACCGTCAACAGCCTCATCTGTTTACGGATGGAAGACCCCGAAGTCTTTAGCGCGTACCATTCGGTTATCCATCGCTGGTATACCCGGGGCTGGATCAACGGCCTGCGCATCGACCACATCGACGGCCTCGCCCAACCCAGGCAATACCTCCGGTCGCTCAAAGCGTTGTTCGGAGAAGAGACGTATGTCGTGGCAGAGAAGATCCTTACCGGCGACGAAGCAATGCCCGCGGACTGGACCCTGGAAGGCAGCACGGGCTACGATTTCCTTGCTGCGGCTGGTCAGCTGCTCACCGACGCCCGTGGCAGCCGGGAACTGCTGGATTTTTATGTCCGCCAAGTGATCGACCTGCCCCCCTTTCCCACCGTCGTTTATGAACGCAAGCTCGACTATCTGTTTCGCCACATGGGCGGCGAGCTGGATAACCTCATGGACCTTCTCACTAGCCTGTCCTCTCTCCCGCCGGGCCGTCCGCGCCCCTCCCCATCGGACCAGTCGCGCCCCTCTGCCTTGGGCGCGCGTCCGATTTCCGCGTGCCCGGCTTCCGCCACACAGGACAAAACCC
>DASYZH010000249.1:0-15938 GCA_035946435.1 Puia sp.
CTGCAGACCCTCACCGATGCCATCGAAACGCGCACCGGAGTCCTGATCAGCCTTTCAACCGTCAAACGCCTCCTGGGCGGCCAGTTCTCCCGGCTGCCTCAGATCGCCACCCTCAATGCGCTCGCGCAATACCTCGACTACCCCCACTGGCAAGCCTTCCGGATGGCACAAATGCCGGTCGCTCACCTCCCCGCCGGACCAGTCGCGCCCCTCTCTTTTGGGCGCGCGTCCGACTTCCGCGCGTCCGGCTTCCGCCCCCGCGTCCTCATAACGACCACCCTCCTCCTGCTCACCACCCTCGCCCTCCTGGCCGTCAAGTTCAACCACCACCCCCTGGCCAACCTCGATAAAGCCCAATTCTCCGCCACCAAAGTCACCGGCAACGACATCCCCAACTCCGTGATCTTTCATTACAACATCGACAACGTCATAGCGGACAGCTTCTTCATCCAGCAATCCTGGGACCGCAGCCGCCGCGTACGCATCTATAAAAAAAATTATACCCTCACCGACATCTACTACGAACCCGGCTACCATACGGCTAAGCTCTACGCCAACGACAAGATCATCAAAACCGTCCCCGTGAGCATCCCCACCAACGGCTGGGTCTTCTACGCCAGGGAAGAACTATTCAAAGGGCCCATCGCCTATATCACCCCATCCAGCCCCGATATCGCCAAATACAATGCGTTCATCTGGGTCTGCTTCCCCACCGTTATTCAGTATAGCAGCGATGATTTCACCTTGAACTGCAAAATAAAAGTAAACAATGTCAACAATGCCGGCTGTCCGCTGCTCATGACGGAGATCTTTTGCCAGCACAACTTCATGTACTTCCAGAACCGGCTAAAAGGCTGCTCCAGCGAATCCTTTGCCCAGTTCGGCGACAACTTCCTCAGCGGCAAGACCCATGACCTCTCCGGTCTCGGAGCGGACATCACCACCTGGCAGCGATTGACCCTCACCGTGAAAGACCGTAAGGCCACCGTCTCCATCAACGGCGTCCCCGCCTATTCCGCAACCTACCAGGCATCCGGAGGCCTGATTACCGGTCTTGGCTTCATCTCTAACGGTCTCTGCGCCGTGGATTCGGTCGACCTTCGCACCGGCGACGGCAAGCCCATCATCACCTCCCATCCGCCGTCCGCCCGATAGTCCGAAAATCCGCCGGGTGCACCGTTCAACCTATTCAAACCCGGTTCAAACCCATTCTTTTTCCTACATTTAAACCCACCAATAACTAAAACGATGAGAAAACTCCTCTTAGCATTTGCCATCCTCTTCCTGTCGACCGCCGGAAAAGCCCTGGCCCAGTCCGAACCCCGCTGGATCATGCAGCCGGCCATCTCCCCCGACGGCAAATGGATCGCCTTTGGCTATAAAGGAAATCTCTTCAAGGTGGCCTCCACCGGCGGCCCCGCCATCCCCCTCACCATCAACAGCTCCTACAACGGCTACCCCATTTGGAGCCACGACGGCAAAAAGATCGCCTTCGCGTCCGACCGGTATGGTGACTTCGACGTATTCATCATGCCGGCAACAGGCGGCGAACCCATAAGACTGACCTACAACTCCGCCCGCGACATCCCCTACGATTTCACCCCCGACGACCAAAACGTCGTCTTTGGGACCGATCGCCACGATATCTACACCTCCGTACGCTTCCCCGGCGACGCATACTGGGCCAAACTCTTCGAAGTATCCGTAAACGGCGGCGCCAGCATCATGCTCAACAGCGCCGGCACCGAATGCGTCCATTACAACGACAAGGGCGACAAATTCATCTTCCAGGACAGGAAGGGCTATGAAGACCCCTGGCGTAAACACCAAACCTCCGGCGTAACCCGCGATATCTGGGTCTTCGACCTCGCCAAAAACCAATATACCAGGGTCTCCGACTACAAAGGCGAAGACCGCGAACCCGTTTGGGGCAAGGGCGATATCTTCTACTACCTCAGCGAGCGCAATGGCGACCAAAACCTCTTCCGCTCCTCCCTCGCCAACCCCGCCCAGGTCGAGCAGCTCACCCATTTCGAAAAGAACCCCGTCCGCCAGCTCTCCCGCAGCTCGGATGGCCTCCTGGCCTTCACCTACAACGGCGACCTCTACACGCTCACCGACGGCAGCGAGCCTAAAAAGCTCGCCATCACCCTCGACGCAGATTTCGCCGGCGACGAAACCACCATCCTGCCCGTAAGAGGCGACGCCTCGGAAATGGCGGTCTCGCAGGACGGGAAGCAGGTCGCCTTCGTCTATCGCGGGGACATCTTCGTCACCAGTGCGGACGGTGCCACCACCCGCAGGATCACCAACACGCCCTTTCAGGAACGCATGGTGCAGTTCAGCCCCGACGGCCGCTCGCTGCTCTATTCCGTGGAACACGAGGCCTCCTGGGACATCGAACAGGTATCCATAGCCTCGAAAAGCGAACCCTATTTCTACGCCGCCACCCTGTTCAACACGACACCCATCGTGGCGACAGGAAAGGACGAATTTCAAGGCGTCTACTCACCGGACGGGAAAAAGATCGCCTACCTCGAAGAAAGGAATGTCCTCAAATCCTATGACCTCACCACGAAGACAACCACCACCCTCATCCCCGAAGGAGTCAATTACTCCTATGCCGACGGCGACCAGTACTTCACCTGGTCCCCGGACGGAAAATATATCCTCGCCCAGAGTACCGAAGGCGGCGGCTTGTCCCCGGACGACATCGTGCTCATCAAAGACGATGGCTCGGGAAAAAGGATCAACCTCACCCTCAGCGGCTTTAGCGATGAACACCCGCAATGGGGCATGGACGGGAAAATGATGTACTGGCTGAGCAACAAAAATGGGCTCAAGAACCTCAGCCGCGGCAGCCAGAACGACGTCTACGCCATGTTCTTCGACCAGAAAGCATGGGACCGCTTCCAGCTGGACAAAGAAGATTTTGACCTCAAGGTGGAGATGGAGAAAAAGGACACCACTAAAAAGGCGCCCGAAAAACTGGAATTGAACCTGCGTAACCTCGACGACCGCAGCCGGCGTCTCACCTCCAACTCCGCCATCCTCGCCGACGCCGTTCTCTCCAAAGATGGTGAAAAGCTCTTCTATCTGGCCAGATACGAAAAGGGTTTCGACCTCTGGGTCACGACCCTCCGCACTCACGAGACCAAAGAGCTCGCAAAGCTCGATGCGAACGGCGGCGACCTCGTGATGACCAAAGACGGCAAATCGCTCTTCGTCCTCGCAGGCGGCTCGATCTATAAAGTGTCCACCGACGACGGCAAGGTCTCTCCCGTTAAGATCAACTCGGAGATGCAGCTCAACGCCGCCGCGGAACGCGCCTATATCTTCGACCATATTTACAAGCAGGTCAAAAAGAAACTCTTCGACCCCAAGCTCAACGGATGCGATTGGAATTACTATCATACCAACTACGCCGCCTTCCTGCCCCATATCAATAATTACTACGACTTCCAGGTCCTGCTCAGCGAATTCCTCGGTGAACTCAACGTCTCACACACCGGCGGACGTTACCGGCCCGATTTCCCGGGCGGCGACGAGACGGCCCACCTCGGCCTGCTGTACGACCTCACCCGCAAAGGCGACGGCCTGCTCGTGAAAGAAGTCATCGCCGGCGGCCCCTTCGATATCGACGGCACCCATATGGCAGGCGGGATGATCATCGATCACATCGACGGCCAGCCCGTCACCGAAAAAAGCGACTACGCCGCGCTGCTCAACCACAAGGCCGGAGAGCTCACACTCATTAGCTTCCATGATCCACGCACCAATGCTACCTACGAAGAAAGCATCAAACCGATCAAGCCGGGGGTGGAAACCAGCACCCTGCTCTATAACCGCTGGACCCACATCATGGAGCACCTCGTCGACAGCCTCTCGGGCGGTAAAGTTGGGTATGTACACGTCCGCGCTATGGACGACCCCAGCTTCCGTACGACCTTCGATAAAGTATTGGGCAGGAACATCGACAAGCAGGCGCTCATCGTCGATACCCGCTTTAACGGGGGTGGCTGGCTGCACGATGACCTCGTGACCTTCCTCAGCGGAAAATTGTATTTCACGTTTCGCCCCCAGGGCCATACCACCAGGGGTGGCGAGTCCATGAATAAATGGACAAAACCCAGCTGTGTAGTGATGAGCGAAGGAAACTATTCAGATGCCTTTATGTTCCCCTATGCCTATAAGGAGCTTGGCATCGGCAAGCTCATCGGTATGCCCGTGGCCGGTACGGGAACCGCCGTATGGTGGGAAGCGCAGATCAACCCCCGCATCATCTTCGGCATCCCCATGATCGCCAGCTACGGCGCCGGCGAGGATCATCCTACCGAGAACCACCTGTTGGAACCCGATATCCGCGTTCCGGATGACTACAACAAAGTCCTCACCGGCGAAGACCAGCAGATCGAAGCCGCCGTCAAAGAGATGCTGAAAACACCATAAGCTATTCGTGCATCACCACTAGGGTTTTTGTATATTTACGGCACCTCATGAAAAAGTTCTATTTGCTACCCGCCCTGCTTCTCGCTGCCTGCAGCCACAAAGCCCCCTCCATGATCCTCCACCTGCAAGAGCTCCTGGATCAGAAGGAGTATTTCAAGCTCGATAAAGCGCTGCAGTCCACAGCCCCGGACCTCCCCGCGGTGGAACGAACCTATTTCACCGCCTTTACGGACAACGCCTTCAACGAGAACGAGGCCTGTATCGCAAAGGTAGACTCACTGCTGGGCACAAACGCTCCCCCGCTTGGCGATGCCACGAAGGCCAACCTGCTTCTCCTTCAGGGTGACAGCTATTTCAAACTCGGCCAATATGCGAAAGCCGCGATCGACGATAGCCTCATCATCGCCCGCTACCCGAAAGCCGTCAGCAAAGCCATCCTCGACGATGTCATGAACGAGCTGCTGATCCGCAAAGCCCTCAAAACCACCCCGGCGCAGCACACCGTCATCAACGCCAATACTACCGTCCACTGGACCCGCGATAACATCGGCCTCATCGAGATCCCAATAACTTCCGGCGGCGGGAATATCGCTGCCATCTTCGATACCCGCGCCAACATCAGCTCCATTACGAAGACTTACGCCGATAAACTACACCTCCATCCTCTCGACGTCTCTTATCAGGAAGGCGCCGGTATTACGGGCGCTCAATTTCAGGTAGGCCTGGCCGTAGCGGATAGCGTCATGATCGGCAATATCCTCATAACGAACGCCATATTCCAGGTGATGCCGGACACCCTGCTCTACATCGCGCCCGTCAAATTCCAGCTCAACATCATCCTCGGCTTCCCTGTGATCGCACAGCTGGGGGAATTCCAATGGTACAGCGATGGCAACCTCACCATCCCCCAGACCCCGGGGACCAGCCCGCTGCATAACCTCGCCCTCGACGGCCTCGACCCCGTCCTCGCGCTCGTGGCAGCGGGCGATACCTTGCCCTTCCACTTCGACACCGGGGCCAGCAGCTCCGTCCTCTACTCCGCTTATTTCGATAAACATAAGGCGGCCATCCTCAAAACGGCCGTGAAAAAAACGCAGACCTTCGGCGGCGCCGGCGGTTCCCGCAAAAAAGACTCCTACGTCCTCCCTACCCTGCACCTCACCCTCGACAACAAAACCATCGCCGTCGACAGCGTAAGCGTCTTCCAGGAAAAGATCAGCCCCAACGAAAAACTCTACGGCAACATCGGCCAGGATTTCATGCGTGGCTTCAGCAAGCTCACAGTCAATTTCCGCGACATGTTCGTCACCGGCAACTAGCCACCGCCCGCCTCCGGCTCGCGGAGCCCCGGGCCGGCTCACGCCGTGCCAGGCGGCCCATAAAAAAAGGCGCCCTCAGCAAGGCGCCTTTTTTCAACATTCCCTATCTGCTTTAAAAATTCCCTTTGCCCGCCACATCCCACCACAGGCGCGTTCCGCCATTGTCCGGACCTCCCAGCAAGGTCGATACCGCGGCATTCACCGCCGCCCCATTCGTGGTGTATTCATTGGATGGATATGCCAGCCGCCGGATCTGCGTAGTCGTACTGATCGTCCCGCCGCTGAAGTTGTTCACCACCGGGAACAGTCGGGGATAACCCGTCCGGCGATAATCCGCCCAGGCCTCCTGCCCATCCGGGAACATCGCAATCCATTTCTGCGTAATGATCCGCTCAAGCGCCGTCTCATTGCCGGCCGCCGGATCCCACGCGATCGTGATCGTAGACAAGGCAGGGGAACTGTTGTCGACGCTGTCATGCGGATCCATATAAGCCACTTCCGTACTGCTGGCATCGCTAAGATAAGTGGCACTGCTGACGCCCCATTGCTGGAAAGAAGTATTGACCCCCGTTTCATAATCCGTCTGCACCGCCCCTGCATTCGCCCAGCCACGTAAGGCAGCTTCAGCCTTGAGGAACCATACCTCGGCAGCCGTCATGATATATTGCGGCGCCGTCTGCCCAAATGGTGCCGCCTGTGGAGTAGGCAGCGTGCAGTTGGGAAGAGCGCAATTTTCGTACAGCGTCTGATTCAAATTGATGCCGATACGGATCCCCTGGTAATATCCCGTGCCGTACCTGGCCACCACAGTAGAGTCCGTCGCCGGCGTAGCATACACGGACAGCCGCGGATCCTTGAATCCTACCATGTACGTCATCAGCGCGGCATTCATATTGTTATTCCCATAAGCCGCCGTCACCGTCCAGATATCGTTGCTCCGGCCACCGCTCTGGGCCACCAGCGCATCGTCCGAAGGCACGGCCATCAACCCGCCCGGATCGCTCAACGCCTTCTCCCCCTGGGTCTGCGCCGTAGTGGGATCGACCTTTACAATACGCATGGCCAGCCGCAGCCGCAGCGAATTGGCGAATTTGACCCACTTCGTATAGTCTCCGCCATAAACGAGGTCATTGACGCCTAATGGCTTCACACCGGGATTGGCAACGATATACGCGTCGAGGTCCGCCACCGCCGTATCCAGCTGCAGAAAGAAAAGATTGTAGATGGATTGCTGACTGTCATAAGCCACCGACGTCACCGACGTACCCGCCTTGCTGTACGGAATGGGACCGAAACGATCCGTCACACGATCCATCGCCTCCACCTGCATGATCAGCGCCACCCCCCAATAGTCCGGCCGCGCAGCAGGCACACCATCGGCCCTCATCTTGGCCAGGATCGCCATCTCATAATCGTATTGGTCGTTGAACCCATTCACATCCCAGCCGTCCACCAGGAAGTAGTTCAGGTTGTCCTGCGCCTTGAAGGGCGTAGGCGGCATAAAATACCCGCCATAGACATCCGCGCTCAGGTTCTGCGCCGTCTGATAGTTATGATAGATATTCTGCTCCAGCGGGCCAAAGGCCGTGGGCAGAGCGGCAATAGTCTGAGCGGTAGTCAGCTCTGCCGGATTGGAATTGTATTGCTCGAAGTTTTTCGTACAGCTGCTGGCCCCTATCAGCAAAGATGCCGCAAGCATAGCCAAACCACTATTGAATTGCATTTTCATCGAAAAATTTTGAATTGGTTAGTTAAAAGCTGGCATTGATGCTCAAACCCACATTCCTCGTTGCAGGCTGGTTGAACACATCCACGCCCGACAGCCCATTGCCAGTAGACATCGTGAGCTCGGGATCGAATGGCGCCTTCTTGCTGAAATACGCCAGATTCCTGCCGATCAGGGATACCTTGACACTATGGAAGAAGCCCTGCGGTATCGGCACCAGGTATCCCAGTGAAGCCTCACGCAGGCGTACAACCGTAGCGCTGTACATGTACTCGCCGGTGGCTCCGCCCCTGCCGCCGATGGCCTCATACCAGGATTGGGCCGTGACGGAAGTGACGGCATTGCCGTTGGCGTCTACGCCACTCACTTTCACCCCGCCGGCACTGCGTGCATCCCCGGTTACCTTCGACACACCATACTGATCCAGGATGGCCTGGGTCAGCGACAACACATGACCGCCGAATTTGCCATCTACAAGGAATCCCAGGTTCCAATTGCCCAGCGTAAAGTCATTGCGCCAGCCCAGCTGAAATCTCGGCATGGGATTGCCGATATTGCTGAACTTGCTGTTGACCTCGGGAGCATACGGCGTCGTAGTACCGTTGCCGCTGAACAGGAGCTGCCCCTTGGTATTCTTCTGCAGCGTATAGCCGTAAATGTCACCATATTCGCCGCCCTTCACCAGCTCGGACTGATAAGCATTGTTATAGCTGCCGGTCAGCACAAAGGTGGTAATGCTGTCCTTGGTGTCGAGCTCGATCACCTTGTTGCGGTTCATCGCGCCGTTGAAAGCAGTATTCCAGGTGAACTTCCTGTTCTTGACGACATCATAGCCCAAGGTAAATTCGATCCCGTTGTTCTGGATATTGCCCGCATTCACATAACCCGTGGAGAGCAGGCTGGCGACTACCGGCTGGATCGGGAAGTACTGGTTGAGGGTATTGGTCTTATACCAGGTAAAGGTGAAATTCAGCCGGTTGTCGAAGAATCTCCATTCCGTCCCCACTTCGGTAGAATGCGTCTTCTCGGGCTTCAGCGTACGGAAAGCATTGGCCGTATTGAACACCAGCTGTCCCGAACTATTCACCGAGTTTTGAATGAACGTCAGATAGGGCGGCACCGTATTGCCCACATCCGCATAGGAACCCCTGACCTTCGCATAGCTGATCCATTCCGGCATATGCAGCACCTGCGACAGGATCACAGACAACCCGGCGCTGGGATAGAAATAGGAATCATTCGGCGTAAAGCTCAGGTTCGACGACCAGTCGTTGCGGGCCGTCAGGGCCAGGTACAGCCAATCCTTGTAGGACAGGTTGGCGCTGGCGAATAACGCCTGGATCTGGCTATGTAACGGATAAGGGCTGTTGAAAGCACCGGCCGATGGCACATAATCCGTCACCGGGCTGGTCGTCAATGTCGTCAGGCCGGGTAAGGAGGCGATCATATTGCTGATGCTGAAGAAGTCGGGTGTAGCAAGGTCCGCATTACCATATACGCCGGTGATCTTGTTGTCCGTGAGGCTTCCACCGATAAACCCGTCGACCCTGAAATCGGAATGCATAGGCGGGTTGAAGTTGACGATCAGGTCGCCATACTTCTGCGTGCTGGTCTGGTCATTGATCTGCATATGACCATTCCCGTTGGAGTTATAGAAGGTATTGGTGCCCGAATAGAAGTCGCTTTCATAAGTGTCGGCGATCCTGTCCACATTACCTCTCAGCTGAACATACATCCATGGGGTTACATCATACCGCAGACTTCCGTTGAACAGGAGGCGGTCCCGGTTAGCATTGCTCGGCTGCTCATTGATGGTCCACCAGGGATTCTGCGTGTATAGCGATTGGTCGTTGATCGGCCAGAGCTGACGCGCGCCGCCGGTCGCGTTGGGATCGAGAAAATTTCGCTTGTAAGGCGCAATATCCATCCCGCGGGGGAAGAGATACAGACCCGTCAAGGGGTTGGAATAGATACCCAGCGCCGGGCTATTGTGGATCTTTTGCGTGATATAGTTGACATTGGCGTCGATGGTCAGCTTGTTGTTCAGCGCCTTAGCCGTCTCCCGGACAGTAAAGTTATTCCGTCCCAGCCTGTTGTCTGGCTCTATTCCCGTGGCGGTGGTATTGGCATAAGAGAAGTAAGTCTGCGCATTGGTCGTCCCACCGCTCACGCTTACGGCATTGGTCCAGTTCGTACCCGTCTGGAAGAATTGTTTCAGGTTGTCCGGCGCCCCGCTGATCGATGGGCCCCAGCTATCCACCGCGCTGGAGGAAGTGCGGCCATAGGAGTTCTGGAATTGGGGCCGGTAGGCCGCGGACTGGGCGGTGAACGAAGAAGAGGCATTCACCACCGCCTTTCCGGTTTTACCGCGCTTCGTGGTGATCAGGATCACTCCATTCTCCGCCTGGCTGCCATACAACGCAGCAGCGCTGGCGCCTTCCAACACGGAAATACTCGCAATGTCCTCCGGGTTCAGGTTGGAAATACCGTCCCCGCCGTCCGGCGTCCCGCCAAAAGTATTCGTCGGTTGACCATTACCGCTAGAAGTATTACTGATGGGGATACCATCGATGACATACAAAGGCTGGTTGTTGCCGCTGGCACTACGGTTGCCCCGCAGCAGCACTTTCACAGACCCGCCGATACCGGAGGCGCTGGGCGCAATCGTCACTCCCGCCACCTTACCGTTCAGGGTGTTCATAAGATTATCCGTCTTCACCGTCGTCAGCTCGTCGCCAGCCACCTGCTGTGCAGCATAGGTCAGCGATTTCTCACTCCGCCGGATACCCAGAGCAGTGATCACTACTGCGTTCAAATTGTTCTGGGCCTGCGTCATCGTCACCTGCAGGCTCTGCCCGGATCCGACAGGCACCTCCTTGTCGCTATAGCCTACATAGGAAAACACAAGGACTTCACCCGGATTCGCGTTAATGCTGAATGCTCCCCTGTCATCGGTGAGCGTTTCCCGTTTCGTCCCACGCACCAGCACAGTGACGCCGGCGAGAATTTCGCCCTTGTCATTTTTTACCGTACCCGTGATCGTCGCCATCGGCACCGGGGTCTCCGCGGCAGCAACCGGCTTCACCGGTTCATCCTGCACCGCCCGGATGGCAATGATATTTTTCTCGATCGTGTAGGTCAGATGCTGGTCCCTGAGACAGGCATCCAGCGCGGTCCGGATATCGGCATTCTTGAGGTGCAGATCCACAGCCCGCGCCTGCTCCAGATCGTTGTATTTATAAACAAAAGAATAGCCCGTTTGCCGCTCTATCGTAGTAAAAACCTTTTCCAGGGGCAGGTTCCTGCCGGAGATCGAGACCTTCTGGGAAAGCCCTTTGGCGGAAATTTGTAAGGCAGTAGCTAGTAAAAAGATGGTTGTCAACCTCATAATTAATAGCGCTTTAGCGAGCAATCTTCTCCCGGACGGGAAAAGCTCCACCCCTCCGGACGAGGCCGTGGAAAAAGTCAATAATTCCATACTTTTGATGAGTTGGGTTTTTTGAACGTGAAAATTCGATGTAAGAAGCGAACATTTTTGCGGGGAAACCCATATTCCTGGTGCCAACCGGGATTTCTGCCGGAAGTGTTGCAAGCGCTTCCGGTTTTTTATATCGGCTCCCTGAAAAGGGGGTTGTTTATGTTTTCATATGCAATTAAATTTTGAATGTTGCCGAACCGTTAGCTATTTACAATTATTGTCTTGCCATCTATGTTGAATCGGATGCCGATAAGCTCCATGATATGTAGGACCTCCGTTACGTCAGCACTCCGGGGTATCCTTCCCACGATCTCATCCTTGGGCGCACTACCTTTATAGACGATCTGTACATCATACCACCGCGCTATCTGCCGCATCACACTCTGCACCGGCGTCCGGTCAAAATAGTAATAGCCATCTTTCCAGGCTACTACCGCACGGGTATTCACCTCCCGCCTGGCGATAATGCCCTTGTCAGGTTCAAACTGCCCCTGCTCACCGGGTTGCAGCAGCGCACGCTGACCACCCTGACCCATGCTCACCGCCCCTTCCAGCAGGGTCGTCTTCACCGCTCCTTCATCCGCATAGGCCATGATATTGAAATGCGTGCCCAATACCCGCGTCTCCGTCCCCGCCGCCCTTACGATAAAAGGTTTGTCTTTATTCGCTGCCACCTCGAAATACGCTTCGCCGGTAAGCTCCACCACCCGGTCCCTGCCGGTAAAGGCAGTAGGGAACCGTAAGGAAGTTTCCGCATTCAGCCACACCTTCGTCCCATCCGCCAGCACTACCTGGTATTGGCCGCCGCGGGGAGTGGCAATCGTATTGTACATAGGCCCCAGTACTCCGGATTCTGCCGGCGCCCCTGCTGCCTGAGCCGTATATTGTAACGCACCGGTGTCCAGCTTGATAACCTTCGTATTACCCTGCAGTCCCAGCGTACCCTTCTGCGCATCATTCAGCATGATCTGCTGACCGTTGGCAAGTGTAAGCACAGCCTTATTGGTGCCGGGCGTGATCTTCTGCCGGGGGATACTCGCCACAGCCGACGCGACCGGCCTGTGCGCACCCAGATGAAAAAAGAAGAGCGCGCCGCCACCGATCACCAGCAATATACTTGCCGCCACACTCAGCCGCCGCAGGACATAATACCTGGCGCGCAACGACCCACCGCCATCCTCAACAGCCTCCCCCGCGGTTTTATCCACCGATAGCACCCGCTGCAACACAGGCTCCCAGGCATCACTATCCAGCCGGGTCGATAGGCGCTCATCCTCCTCGCTACCCTGCACCTCCTGTTGCTCCAACAGCCGCACCAGCTCCTCCTGGATAAAAGGACCCTGCTCCGGGTCTTGCAATAATTTAGCAAGCTCCCGCTCTTCTTCTTCGGTCAGCTGTCCCCGGGTATACCGGTCTAATAAATAATGGATGTCTTGGGATTGCATAATAGCCCCTCCTCATATGAAGAACACGCTGCGGCCCGGTAGGACTATCGAAAGAATAAATATTTTTTTTTACAATCCATGCCCCCGGTCCGCGAGGTATTGGCGGATAAACCGCAGAGAAGTTACGAGCGTGTTTTTGACGGTATTGGGAGAGATCTGCAGCCGCGTGGCGATCTCCGGGATCTTCATCCCTTCGTCCCGGCTCATCTGGTAGATCCGGCGCCGGCTCGCCGGCAGCTGACCCACCGCTTCCTTCACCAGCTGGCGCACTTCCTTCAGATCCAATCCGTCCAGCACAGACGAATCGCTCTCGTCCTGCACACCCAGCGCCGTCAGGCCGTTCACCCTGGAACTCCGCTTCTTTAGATATTTGTAGCATTCATTGGCGGCAATGGTGTAGATCCAGGCATGCAGACTCCGCACCTCCAGGAGTTTGTCCCTGCTCATCCAGAGCCGCATAAAGGTCTCCTGGATCACCTCCTCGGTATCCGCCGCAGAACGCGTCAGCTTCATGATGAAGGGCTGAAGGACATCCAGATAAGTATAAAATAAAGCTGAAAATGCAGCCTCATTCCCTTGCGTTATTTGCTGTACGAGGCTCTTTTCATCAGGCAAAATGGAAGAATGCAACGGCTGCTGGTTAAATTAGCCGTCAAATTTATGCATTGTGCCCGATTTATTAAAATCAGGCTCGCTACGTATTAATTGAGCGCCTCCTTATTGTATTTATTACGATAATCCACCGGCGACATAGAGGTCACCTTTTTAAAAATATCCCGAAAAGCTTTTGTGTCGTTATAGCCGACCTCATACATCACCTCGCCGATCGTCTTACGACTCATTTCCAATTGCCGTTTGGCCGCTTCGATCTTCACCCGCTGCCAGTACTCGAGCACCGTGTTGTTCGTTGCCTTCTTGAAACGCCGCTCGAACGTCCTGCGCGCAATACCGAAACGATCGCACAACTCGTCCACCGTTATCTTATCCTGGTAATTGGCTTCGATATACTCCTGGACCTTTACGATATCAGGATCGTTGTGTATCTTTTGCCCCTTAAAAATGCTGAAAGGGCTCTGACTGTTGCGCTCGATGTCCAGAACAAAATACTTGGATGCCAGTATCGCCATCTCGCGGTTGGTGTATTTTTCGACCAGATATAACAAAAGATTCCAATAACTATTCGCCCCACCACTCGAATAGATGCCGCTTTGTTCCGTCACGATCCGGTTATCGACGAGCTCGATCTCAGGATAACGATTCCTGAATTCGTTCGCAAACAACCAATGCGTGCTACAGGACTTCCCATTCAGCAATCCTGTTTCAGCCAGCAAAAAGGCGCCGATACACAAACTCGCCACCTCGGCCCCATCCTTATACTGCTCCACGATCCAGGGCAGGAAATCCCGGTTGAGCTTCAACGCCCGGTCAAGCGGCCCGGAGGTGGCAGGGATAATGATCAGGTCAGGCCTGCGCGCATCTTTCAGTGTCGCATCGGCATGGATCGAGATCAATCCATCCGCCAGCCGCACTTCGGACGTCAGCCCTACCAGCTGTACATTGAACATAGGTTCCTTCTCAGCGCTCTTCAGGAATTCATTGACGGCCGTAAACATATAGCGGGGGTCGGCGACAGCCTCTATTACGGCAGTCTCCGGGACAAGGATAGCAATTTGTTTCATGTGGCGTTGCTTTTCTCCTATAAAGATAGGCCCATTTGTTGTCGCAAACAACCCCTTTGATTGACGGATTTCCACACCATCCCGCTCCCCCCGTGATAGTAGCTTTGCTGTAAAGATAATCCCATGGACATGGAACCCTACTATATAACGCACGATATCCATCTCTGCTGCTTTACCGCCAAATCTTTCCCGGACGGCGTAATGGACGCCTTCAAACAGCTGCATGCCAAAGTCCCCAACCAAAATGGCCGGCGTCTCTTTGGCATCTCCTGGCCGGATGGCAAGGGCAGCCTGGTGTATAAGGCGGCAATTGAAGAGGTCTCTCCCGGCGAGAACCAGGAGCTGGGTGCCGAAACCTATACCCTGCGCAAAGGAGAATACCTTAGCCTCGTCGTTCACAATTTCATGGATGACATCCCCTCCATAGGAAAAGCGTTCAGACTGCTGGTCGATGCTCCGGGTGTTCATCCCGATACCATTGGGGTAGAAGAATATATCAGCGGCACGGAGGTCCGTTGCATGGTCCCCATGATGGCTACCACTTCCCATAACTAGCGAGACCCGCCCGCTCCATGAGGCCAAAGCCCCCGGGCGGCTTAGTCGGTCCGTAAAGCTCTCACCGGATTCGCCCGCGCGGCGCGCACGGCATGGTAACTCACTGTCAACATTGCAATTACCATCGCCGCAAGACCGGCGCCTCCGAAGAGCCACCAGGAAAGGCCAGTCCGGTAAGTATAGTGTTGCAGCCAGCCATGCATAAAATAATAAGCCACCGGCGTCGCGATCACCAACGACAACCCAACCAGATACACAAACTCTTTGCTCAACAGCCCGCAAAGATCGACCACCGTCGCCCCCAGCACCTTCCGCACCCCGATCTCCTTTACCCGCTGCTCCGCCATGAACGACGCCATCCCAAACAACCCCAGACAGCTGATAAAAATGGCCAATACAGCAAACACCCCCGCCAGCCGGCCCACCCGCTCTTCCTGGGCAAATTTAATGGCGTAGTTCTTGTCTGCCCAGCGATAGTTGAATGGCTCGGCCGGCGCATAGGTCTTCCACACCTTCGCGATAGCCCCCACCGCGTCATGCGCACTGACAGTAGGCGCAATCCGAAAATTCAAATACTCCTGCGCACCCCCATTGAGATAATAGATCGTCTGCTTCACCGGTTCATAAGGAGACTCCATCACCATGTCCCTGATCACCCCGATCACCTTCCGGTCCTTATCCCACAACCGCACCGTCTTCCCCACCGGCTGCCGCAACCCCATATATTTCACCGCCGCCTCGTTTAACACAATAGCATCGGAATCGGTAAGCAACTGACGCGAGAAATCGCGCCCATCCGCAAACCGCCATCCTACCGTCTTACCATAGTCGTAGCTGACACCCACATTGGCAAAATCCACCGTCATGGCCGGGTCCTTCCCCTCCCAGCTCACCGAACCCGTGTTATTATTGACCTGCGTAGTCGGGCTCGTCGATTCAGCCATCTCCGTCACCATGCCCGTATGCAAAAGGTCATCCCGCATCGCACCAAAATGTTTGTGCACGTCGTCGGTCGACAGCTCCGCCATCACCAACCCATCCCGGCTATAACCTATCGGCCGGTCCTTGGCATATTGGATCTCCTTGAATACGACAACGGTGCCGATGATCAGGATCACCGATACCGAGAACTGCAATACCACCAGCACCTGCCTTGGAACCGCCGCATAACGGCCCACCTTGAACGTCCCCTTCAACACCTTGGTTGGCCTGAACGAAGAAAGATAAAACGCCGGATAGCTGCCGGCAACCACACCCGTAAAAAGCGTAAACAAAAGCCCCGCTATC
>DASYZH010000250.1:0-11176 GCA_035946435.1 Puia sp.
GGATCAATTGCTGTAACACCGACAGCCCGAACATCACGATCACCCCCAGCGAGAGGCTGCCCACCAGCCGCGTATAAGAAAAACCTTGTTTCGCCCGCCGTGAAGTGGCCCGGGGTAGGGCATAGATATTGAAATACCAGGCAAACAACGCAAACAAGAACGTGATCAGCGAATTCACCAGCGCCTCCGACGCATTAAAAGGATGTTCGGCGACCTTCGGTATGGACGACAATAGCCCCAGCGCCAGCGAACTGATCCAGATGATCCCGGACGAAACCTTGAAATGCGCATTTTTCATCAGGGCGTAAAGATAGCCCTGATCCATTGAATTTTCCGCGTCACCGGTTGAATCGGACCACCAGGGACCAGCGGCAGCACGTATCCTTGTACCATGAAAGCTATTTTGATATCCCTGGCGCTGCTCGCCATCTTGTTGCTGGCACCCGGGCGAAACAAAGCCCAAACCATCGTCAAACCCGGCGACCCCCTCCTGCGTAGCGACCTGATCCGCTCCTCGCATACCTATTATAAGGCGGTCGTGACGGATACGGCGGATAACATCGTCTACGAATGGGTCAACGACCAGGTGATCAGCGTCGACAGCGCGGCTGGCCGCATTACCTTCGCCCGCGCCCGCCAGGTGCCTGTGGGCAGCTATTCGACCGACACGTCCATCACCGACCTGTCCTTCAAACCCATCTCGATGCATGAGGTCCACTACCGTCAGAACGTAAGTTTCACCATGGATTTCGACGCGACCAATGCCACCGTGCATACGATGAGAAAAGGCAGTCCCTCGGATCGAAGCTACCCCATGAAAAGCGGCTACTTCGAAGACAATATGATCGAATATGTTTATGGCTATCTCGATCTTGCCAAAGACCGGAGCTACACGCTCGACAATTTTAATAAGGATACACCCTCGCCGTCCGACCCCGTGACGGTGGAATATGCTTTCGACGATGTGTGGATGCAGGGTACCGGCGGCCTCCTCTACTGCCGCGTCCTGCATTTCACCCACGGTGCTGTCACCGGTTATATCTGGATCGACAAAAAGACCCGCGCGATGATCAGGGAGATGGGCCGCTTTGGAAAACAAAACTTCTGCATCACCCGCATCTGAGGGCAAGCTGACTCACCGCACACTCTTCGAATACGCCTTGAGCGTCTCTTTTTCTTTTTTATTCAGGCTCCGCATACCCTTCTTGTTGATCTTGTCCAGGATGCGGTCGATCTCCTGCTGCTCATCATGCCGCTCGACATTGTACTGGTGGTCTATCGAATAATACTGCTGGTGGGTCTTATAGAAAAGATTGTCGATCAGCAAAAGATGCGGCCGGGTGATGATCAGGTACAAAAAGATGGCCGACGGCAGCAGCACGATCAGTATCTTGCCGTAATTGTTCACCAGGGCCATAGGGTAGATGATCAGCGCCAGCACCATGCCGACGATGGCTCCCCCCAGGTGCGACTCGTTCCCGATATTGTTTTTCTTCGACCGGATCGCATAGATCGTGATCAGCACGAATATCAACGCATAGAGCCACACCGGCATGGAGAACGGCAGGGGGAAAAGCGAGATCGACATTCCGGGGTACAGGGCTACACAGGCAAAAAGCACCCCCCAGACGGCGCCGGAAGCGCCCACGGAACTATAATCGCCATGATGCCTGTGGATCAGCAGCGAAACCAGCCCGCCGCCGATCAGGCTGGCGAAATAGATCAGTAAAAAGTACCAGGGCCCCAGCCCCCCCTCCAACATACCGCTGAAGAAGTACAGGCAGAACATGTTGAACAGCAGATGCAACCAGCTGACGTGCAGAAAACCAGACGTCACCAGCCGCTTATAATCCCTGTAAAGCAGGATCTTGTCTACCTGGAATTTATACTTATCAAAAAAAATGCTGTTGGTGAATCCCTTATAGGAGACGATCACCGTGACTATAATTAGAAGGATCGTAATAATACCTGCACTGGACATAGCTAAAAACTGTGTCTTGAAGATAAATAAAATCCAATAAAAAGAGGCCATACCGGCAGGTAATGGCCCCTCGAAATTATGTGCCGCCCGAGGCGGCTCAAGGTTAGATCAAAAAAGATTACTGGACCGCCTTGTCCCCGGCGAGTTTCCACTCCGGCCGGATATAGTGGCAGGTATACCCTTCGGGATATTTTTGCAGATAATCCTGGTGGTAGTCTTCCGCCACCCAGAACGGCCCCGCCGGAGCGACCTCGGTTACAATGGGATTCTTGTAGATCCTGGCGGCATTTAGCTCCCTGATCAGGTCTAATGCAACCTCCTTCTGTCCCTCGTCGAGGTAGAAGATGGCGCTCCGGTACGACGTCCCCAGATCATTCCCCTGCCGGTTACGTGTGGTAGGGTCATGGATCTGAAAAAAGAACTCCAATAGCTTCCGGTACGGTAGCTTCTCCGGATCGAAGATGATCTCGATACCCTCGGCGTGTGTGCCGTGATTGCGATAAGTGGCGTTTGGTACGTCCCCACCGGTATAACCCACCGTGGTAGATTCTACACCAGGGAGTGCCCGGATCAGTTCCTCCACCCCCCAAAAACACCCGCCGGCTAAAATGGCTTTTTCTGTGCTCATAAATGGCTCCTTTTATTCCTCCTAACTTTACAATTTAAAGGCCAAATGGTTCTTATGCCATCTTGTCCGTCCGCTGCCCGACCAGGCCAATCAGCCCGTCTAGTGCACCACCATTACAGCCGTGGTCTGCACCAGCTGCCCGCCATCCAGGGTCTCCAAATAATAGACCCCGGCAGGATAGCTGCCCGTATTCATCGTCAGCGTGGAAATGCCCGCATCGGCGATCTTCGACTGCAACACCGTTCCAGCCGTATTCACCAGCCGGAAAACCAGCGGTTTACCCGAACCGCCGACACTGATCGTGAGCGACGTATTGGCGGGATTGGGATAGGCGCTTACCTGCGCCGCCGCAGTGAAAGCAACCGTCCGCACAGACGAATAGGTGGAAGAGCCATCCGCATTTTGAATGTACAGCCGGTAGTAATTCTCGCCGGTCACAGGCGAAGCGTCGGTATAGGTATAGTCCGTTTCCGTCGTAGCACTGGCATCCGCCTGCACTACGTCGATATTGTTCCAGCCAAGGCCATCCGCACTGCGTTGTATCGTGAAGCTGGCCGGCTGCCCGTCGGGAAAGGCCGCCCACGCCAGGGCAACTGTGCTTCCTTTTGGTACCGCCGTAAAATCCGCCAGCACGAGGGGCAAGATGATCGGGGTGCCGATGACACTAAACTGCGAGAAGCTGGAGAACGAAGCACTCGCTGTCTCCGTAGCGACATTGCCGGTACCGGTCGCCGTCGCCCAGCTGCCGGAATATTGGGTAATGCCGATATTCGTCCCATAACCTTGAAAATTGGCGCCTTCCAGCGTAGTACCGGAAGAGGACCAGTTGAGCCCCAATGTAGCAGACCCTGCACCCGCTGTCCGGCCGACATTCCACGTGACGTCCGCCATCTCGCTTAATACCGGCGCACTTACGGACGTACCGTTGGCTTGGGCATTGGTCGTTACACCCGGGTAGACATAAGCGGTATAAGCAGTACCAGCAGCCACCGGTTTGATGGTAGCCGGTAAATAATAGCTCGAAGTACCTATGGGGAATGTCGTCGTGGTATTCGCGAGAAGGTTTTGGATAGCCAGGTAGCCGGTATTGGTCACCCCATCGCCCGTAATCACATAGCTGCTGTTGCCCATCCCGGTGATAGCTCTGGCGCCATTGGTTATGGTCAGCGGATCAGCGGAGGCATCCAGCTTGCCACTCGTAAATGCAAGCTGGTTGGTCACATGCGTGGCGACACCAAGTACCACATTCCCGCTGGTATTGGCGACCGTTAGATTGTAAAAGCTCACGGGAGAAACCGCAGCGGAGGTGATCGGCTGTGACACACTACCCGAAAACTCAAAGGTACTCGTGCCTGGCGTAAAAGTTCCTTCGTCATCGAAGGCATAAACGCCATTACTGCCGGTGATATTCACGTTGCCCATGATGGAGCCGCCTGTGATGGCACCGGAGGCGTCGAAGGTAGCCTTCGAGTTGATATAAAGGCTCAAAAAATTGAAGTTTCCCGAAGCATTTGCCGCGGCGGTCTCGGCAAAACCGGGCTCCATATCGATATTCGGATAGTTGGTAGTAGAATAGGGCTGGATCGCATAATAGCCGGCAGAGCTTTGCATAGTGGACGACCCCAGTTGCACTGTCCCCCCTGTGACGGAATAAGGCGAAATATTCGATCCGCCCATGTCCAGGTCGGAGTTACCCCCTAATCCCGGTTCTTCTATAATGATCCGCCCCCCGGACATCGCGGTTTTCCCACCTGCTACATTCTGAAGCTGGAAGGTAGCATTGTTGGACGCTTCCCGCGAAGTCACCGTCATGGTACCGCCCGACATATTGAAATCGATATAGCTGGTGCCGCTTTTCGGGCTGAATCCCCCGCCGACGGTCAACGATCCGCTGCTGATATAAAGCTGGGGCGTACCGCCATTCACAGCATATTGAAAATCGTCCGCGGGCCCCGCGTTTAACGCCTGCCCGGTTTGGACGTAGACGGTCCCTCCATTTACAAAGAGCTTACCCGACAAAAGCACATTCCCCGTAGTCCCCAGGGACGCCAGGTTCATTGTTCCGTTGTCGGCTTCAATGGTAACCCCAAAGGGAATGGTCAGCGTATTCGTAGAACCGCTATTATAGGCATTGTTCAACGCGCCGGTGTTATCCATCCTGAAGGTGCCCCTCGTAAATGTAAAATAATATTTACCACCGGAATTGATACCCGAAATAAAATTAGGGTCCTGCACATCCAGGGCCGTAGCAGCAGAACCCATATTCATCACCACCGTGCCCGGGATGGAATACGTTCCGCTGGAAGAAATGATCGTCGAATTCGACGCCCCATCGAAAGTCAGGGTACCGTTAGCGCTCACCGTCATAGACCCGGAATTGGTCAAAGAACCTCCGATGATCAGACTACCTTTATTCGTGGTGATGGTCCCCGCATTGGTCAGGTTACCGCCAATGGTTATTTTGTCCCCATTGCCGATCGTGAGTTTACCACCTGTATTGATGGTCACGGTGGAGGCAACCGCGGTAGTAGTACTAACCGTAACGGTCCAACCATTGGGGATGGTCACGTTATCAGCAGCTGTCGGCACACCGGCGGGCGACCAAGTCCCGGCGGTAGTCCAATTGCCGGTAGCTTTTGCGGTATAATTGTTTGCTTTAAGAAATAAAGGACCGGATAGCAACAACAAGGTCACTACCACGATGGGGTAGAGTTTCTTGGACACGGTTTCGGTGGTTTTAAGGGTCTAAATAATTTCAATAAAAACCCATAACGGTAACCACTTAGTCGTATTGCATAATACTACTGAAAAACAACAAGTTAGTACCCTTGGGTCTATGGCCCCAGGGTCTGTTTTTCGCAGTTATTGATCCACCTTTTCCGGTTCGTCCTGCTTATTTTCCTGCAAGATCCCGGCGAGTTTTTGCTCCAGCTCCGCGATCTTTTTTTGATGTTTTTCGATCTTCCCGCGAATCCTGGCAACCTTCTTTTCCTTGTTGGAAACCTGACGTTCGCCCGCCTGCTCTTTTAGCTCTTCGATCCTTTCCTTCCTTTTCGCTTTCAATTTGGCGATCTTATTGCGGAACTTGTCTTTCTCCTCATCCACCGCCGTCTTCAGCTTGTCTCTTACCGTGAGGATATCTTCCTCGAACTCCTCCAGCTCCTCGTCGGAATACTTCGTGTACTCATAATTGACATCGATCCGCTGCGGCTCGGTCCCCATCATGGTGAGCGTACTGTCGATAAACACGGGATCATCCTCTTCTACCTCCAGCACCACCACCGAGGCCCCCGGTTTCAGTTGGTCGGTGACTTTGGCAACAAAATCGTCCTCGAACCCATAGTCATCCAGTTCCGCTACTTCACCCGTCAACGTCCCCACCAGCATTCCCGCAACCATTCCCACCGGCCCGGCCAGCGCGCCGATCACCGCTCCGACGGCCATACCGGTTACCGGCTGCCCACCCTCCGCGGTAACAGCTTCGACGATGGAGGCCTGTCCCTCCGCATTCTTAGTGATAACGGCCATTTCATAGATCGTAATGTCGCCGATCTTTTCCAACTCCTGTAATTTGGTGAATGCTTCAGTGGCCTGCTCCTGCTGGTCGAAAGAAGCGATGATTAGATGCGTCATGTTTTAAGGATTTAATACCCTTAATTTACTCCAATTAACGCACCGGCGGATGGACGTAGATTAATAAATTGTAATGTTATTTTTGATGCAGGCACAACCCGTTTCCATCCTCATCCTTCAGCCACATGAACTTACCCCAGGGGGTGTCGTCGATCTTCCCAACCTTCACTCCACCAGCGGCGAGCCGATCGGTCTCCCCCACGATGTTGTCCGTCTCCAGGATGATACCCTGAAATTTCGCCAGCGAAATGGTCGTCTCGCTGCCTGGCAGACCCAGCTGTAGCCACGTCTCACCATTACCCATGGGCGCTTCGGCGACCACCTGGAACCCGAGATTCACATAAAAGGCCTTTGCTTTTTGCTGATCCGCTACGGGGATCATAATGATCTCAACTGCTTTCATGTCTTTAAAGTTTCCATAAAGCTAGCCCAATCTCATGACTTCCACGCGTGGTGAATCCGCCAATTTTGTATGGCGGTTGCGACAGATGGTGTAACTTACCTACGCTATGAAACTGACCACCCAAATCTCCCTGGGTTTCCTGATCGCCATCTCCGTCGATGTGGTGACTACTGCGGTGAATGTAGCCCTCGATGTGCGCGTAAAGACTAACCTGGAGTTCCTCAATCGCTCGGAGACCATCGTGCGCAACTCAGCCGAGATCCACAAACAAATGGTGGAAATGCAAAGCGCCTTCCGGGGTTATTTACTCTCCGGCGACGATGCGCTCCTGGGACCCTATTACGATGGTGAAAGACATCTGCCCGCCCTCATCAGCGAAGAACAGGCGCTGGTACTGAATCCCGGGCAGGAGGTGACGCTGGATTCCATCGTCTGGCTCCACCAGCGCTGGATGGAATTTTCCCATAACCTCATCGCGGCAAAAGAGCTGGAGACCGCCAACCCCAAAGCGTATCGCTCGCTGTTCAATGCGCAGTTCCAGCACGGGATAGAAAATGTACACAACCGCGGCATAGCCCATCTGTTCCAGCAATTCGATGACGCGGAATACGTCGAGCGCAATGAGCGCCGACGGGCATTGACGAGCTCTATCGTCAGCACGGATGATTATTCCCTCGCCTCCTGTGTGCTGCTGGTCATCATAGGCGCTGGCATCGGCATTTTCCTCATAAGAAGGATCTCGACCCGTATCCGTACACAGGTAAACCTGGCGGAAGGGATCGCCCGCGGCGACTTCGGCAAGGTGGAGGACGACAAGCGCGATGAGCTCAGCAGTCTTTCCGTCTCACTCAATCACATGTCCGAGCGCCTCAGCCGGAATATCGGCGAGCTGGAAAAAAAGAATGCCGAGTTGAACCAGTTTGCCTACGTGGTTTCTCATGACCTCAAGGCGCCGGTACGGGGTATCTCCAACGTAGTACAATGGATCGAAGAAGACCTGGCGGGAGAGATAGGCCCCGTGATGCGCAAATACCTGGACTTTATTCCCGGCAGGATCGCCCGCGTGCAAAGCCTCATCGACGGCCTGCTGGAATACGCCCGCGCCGGCCGGGATATCATGCCCGCAGAGGAGGTGGATGTGGAAGGCATGGTCCGCGAGCTGGCCGACCTCATCGGGACAGATGGCGCTACCGTCGTCACGGAGAACCTGCCGGTACTCCACACGGAACGCCTTCCCTTACAACAGGTCTTCAGCAACCTCCTCAGCAATGCTGTCAAATATGCGGGCCGCGATGCGAATATCCGCGTGGCTTGCAAAGAACACGAAAATGACCACGAATTCTCCGTTAGCGACAATGGCCCGGGTATCAGCCCGGAATACCACGAAAAAGTGTTCGGACTCTTCCAAACCTTGCGCGAACGGTCGGATACCGAAAGTACCGGTATTGGATTGGCTATCGTAAAGAAGATCGTGGAAGAACGGGGCGGCAACATCAAGCTGGTTTCTTCGGCAGGAAACGGGGCAAATTTTGTTTTTACATGGCCAAAGAAAAAAATATGACTAAGAATACCATCATGCTGGTAGAGGACGATGAGCTCGACGTGATCAGCGTACAACGGTCGCTCAAGAAGCTGGATCTGCCCTATGAGCTGCATACGGCTTTCAATGGCGTGGACGCGCTGGAGCTGCTCCGCAGCATGGACCCCCTGCCCGATATTTTACTGCTGGATCTCAACATGCCGCGCATGAACGGCATCGAATTCCTCAAAGTGCTCCGCAATGACCCACGGCTGAAGGATATCCGCGTCTTCATCATGACCACCTCCGGTGAACAGGCGGACCGCCGCGCAACGGAAAAGCTCGGCGTAGCCGGCTACCTCATCAAGCCCATGGGCTATGGCACCCAATACAACCGCGTGGACTCCATGGAACATTTTGTGCAGTTCCATCTCCGCAATATGCTCACCGGCCAGGAATAATGTATATTGTAGTATGAAGCGGCGCCTCTTTCTAAAGAACACCCTCACCGCGAGCGCAGGCCTCGCCCTCGCCCCGCATCTCGAAGCGGCGGTGAATCATTCCAACCAAAAAAAGATCATCGTCGCCGGCGCCGGCATCACCGGCCTCTGCTGCGCCTACGAGCTCATGAAGGCAGGCCACGAGGTCGTCGTCCTCGAAGCCTCCGGCCGGTATGGCGGGCATGTCTACACGGGCCGCGACGGCCTGTCGGATGGCCTGTACGCCGACTTCGGCGCCGATCACATCACAAGCCCGGGGTATGAACATTTCTTCGACTACGCCAAAGAATTCGGCCTCACCGTAGTCCCCTATCCCAACGCGGAAGGATCGGAACATGCCTATGACAAGGACAAGCTCAAGGTCATCGACGGCAAATGGTATACCGCAGCGAAGCTCAAAGACCCCACAACCCTTCGGTCCTTCGGATTCAACGGAAAGGAAATAGCCTTCCTCGCACAGCATCCCCTCTACGAGCTGAACGCCTTCTATGTAAAAAAGTACACCGGAAAATTCACCGATCCCTGGCAGCCCTTCGGGGTTGGGTGCGATGAGTATGATGAAATTCCCATTTCCGACCTCTACAAAAAAGAAGGTGCCTCGGCCGCAGCGTTGCGTTTCATGGGCGGCCGGAACACCAATGCGCTGTATTATCTCTGGCGGCTTTCCCTCATGTATTCCCGGGGTATCCCGCTCTCGGAGGGCGAGACCTTCCGGCTCAGGGACGGCAACGAACAGCTGCCCCGCGCCTTCGCTCACAGGCTTGGCACCCGCGTAAAGCTCAGCCACCCGATCACCGCCATCGAACATGGCGCCACGGGCGTAACCGTCCGCTACCGCGCCTTCAACACCCGCGAAGAGACCCTCAACGCCGATGCGCTCGTTAACTGCATCACGCTGCCGGTCTTCAGGAACATACCCGTGACGCCGGCCCTTTCCCCGGAAAAACAATATGTAGTCGACAACCTCGGCTATTCCTCGCATCCCTTTTATGTCTTCGAAGCCGCCTCCCGGTTCTGGCTGGACGATGGTCTCCCCAGCATCAATATGGAATTCGAACATCCGGATATCAATTCGATCTGGCTGCAAATGGACTCGCCCGATACGAACCGCATCATTTTGAAAGCCTATGGCCCCGGTGGGCTGTCACCGCAACGCGTCCTCGCCGCCTTTCGCGAGGTCTACCCCGGGAAAAAAGATACCATCGAACAGGCGCTCACCCTCGACTGGACAAAGGACCGCTTCGCCCCGGCCTGCGAGATGGAACCGTTTCCCGTGGGCGAGATGCACAAATTCTGGCCGCAGATCCTGCAGCCCGAAGGACGTATCTATTTCGCAGGCACATATGCCGACACGATGAGCCGCGGCATGGAATCCTGTCTCCGTAGTGCACAACGAGTGGCCGGGGAGATCAATAAGCTATAAGCAACTATATGATAACCCGCTACCTGTTCATCTCGGTTGTAGCCCTGATCCCGCAGGACAACCACGCCCCTGTCGTAAAGATCCAAAGCCCTGCCGCCAACATGACGGCGTCCACAGGCAGCTCCATCAGCTACGAGATCACCGTCGCCGACCAAGAAGACGGCGATTCCCGCTACGACGAGATCAACCCCAAAGAAGTAGTGCTCATGATACGGGCCGCAGGCATGTCAAAAAGCGCCGCCCCCACAAGCCCCATCGATCCACTCAAAGACCCCGGTCTTGCCACCATGGCGCGTTCCAATTGCTTCAACTGCCACCAGTTCAACGGCAGGCTCATAGGCCCCTCCCTGGCCGGCATCGCCCGGCGCTATGGCCGGTTTACCGCAGCCATCACGGACTCGCTCACGAGAAGGATCAAGGACGGCTCCACCGGCATCTGGGGCAAAGAAAAAATGCCCTCGCATCCCGAAGTCGGCACGGGCGACATCCGCGCAATGCTCCGGTGGATCGAAAAATATGCCGCCGCTCCCGGCGTCACCTACCAGAACGGCACCTCCGGCGTACTGCAGTTCCCCGCCCCGGAACCGGCATCAGGATCGGTCCCGGAACCGTCAACAGCTGGCGCAACGGCCGCCGCAAGGCCTGGCATCTACACCCTCACCGCCGCCTACACCGACCACGGCACCAAAGACACCAAAACCGGCCCCTACCTCACCGGCCTCGACCAACTAACGTTCATCGTTAAATAAGCAAAACTATCGCCGGCAGGCGCTCGCCGGGAATCGGACTACCCGCGGGCCAAATGCGACAAACCCGCATGTTGATTGCGACAGCGTATTGCCCTAATTTTAAGGTATGAAGCACATTTCCATTCTCGCCTTGCACGACGCCACCATGTCGTGTATCGACAGCACCTACCAGATCCTCAACCGGGTCAACGATTTCCTGAAATACCAGGGCCGGCCCCCCTTTTATCAGGTAGAGATCGTAGGGATCAACGCGACGGAAACGCTCGGCAGCCACCTCTACCGTATCAACGTCGGCAACACCATCGAACGGCTCCCCAAAACCGATGTAGTGATAATTCCC
>DASYZH010000251.1:0-33274 GCA_035946435.1 Puia sp.
AAAGAGACCTGAACCGGTACGCCGGAGTTGATGATGGCCTGATTGATGATCTGGACCTGGCCGAGGTTATAGTCTACGACATAGTCGACATTTTCCTTCAGGGTCTGGCCGCCTGCGGTGACGACCACGGAACCTTGCGGCACATTGTAGGCGTTGAGGGAAAGGCTGGAGGTGGACTGCCCTTTGGCCGAGCCCTGGAGATAGTACCTGTCTACGTTGGCATAGGTCTGGGCAACGGCTTTGATGGTATCGTACAGCTGATAAAAGACATACTTATCCTTTAGCGCTTGTGACTGGCCGGCGAAGGCAAGGGTATCCATGTCATGACCAAAGGGTTCGAGCACGGGAAAAATGATACGGCCCTGGTTGGAGATCACGGTCGCCCCTTCGATATAGTCGAATATTCCATCAGGCCCGGGGTCATTGTGGGCGTCCAACCGGTCCAGACCGAGCACGGTGAGCAGCGGGATGTCCGCCTTTGGGCCTTCCGGCAGGTATCGTTTGGTTCCCAGGCTGGGTTGGTCGTAGGTGACATTCAGCTGGAATCCCTGTTGCTGGATATTGCTCAGATAGCTTCCCGTGGCGGTCTTGAGGGAATAGACGTTTTTCATCATCAGGTTCCAGATCGGCAAGTTGGTCCGCTGCGCGGTGGCCTTCAGCAATTTGAGCTACAGGACCTTGGAGGAACCCGAGTAAGTGGTGCCGGTACTGCCATTTGTAGAAGTCGCGGTATCGGGCGGGACGTCGGTGGAGAATTCACCGACCTGGTAGATATGACCGTTGTAGCTGTACTGATAGGCGACGGCCAGGACGTCGTTGGCCTGCAGGGTCTGGTTGAGGGAGATAAAGCCTACCTGCGGGTTGAAATAGTAATCGGTAGAATTGAGCTTTCGCGCATATACGATCTCGAAGTCCTGTACCTGCTGCAGGCCCAGTGAGTTGAGCTTGTTCACCGCGCTCGAAGGGTTCCTGCTGGTGGGGTCGTTGATGATGCTCCGGTATTCCGAGTTGTTATCGTTGGAGGGATAAGGCTGGGCGCTCAGCGGCGATATCTTAGGGTTATACGGTTTGGATTCGCCAAGGTCCATGAGGCCTACGATCTGCCGGGAGCCGGTGTCGATCCCGTTGCGGTTAGTCACCCAAACCTCGATACGGAGGATCTGAACCTGCGAGGTGACCACCGGCAGCTTGGACATGGCATTATTGAAGTTATCGTGGAAATATTGGGCGAGCAGGAAGTGACGGTTCTCGTCGTAATCGTCGGCCTTGAAGGAGAAATTGGTCACCGCGGCCCCACCGGCGGAGCTAACAGTCTGTTTCTGAGAGCGTTGGTTAGCCAATACGGCGGTTACGGTGAGTTTCCCGAACTGTAATTTGGTCTTGATACCAAAGAGGGATTGGGCGCCCGTCATGAGCGTGCTGGGGGTCGTGAAATTGACGTTGCCGGCTTCGATCTTTTTGATGATCTCGTCCGGTCCGCCGGTATAATCCAGCTTCAGCTGGTTTTCCCAGTCGAAGTTTGCTAAAGTATTGTAGCTGATGGGCAGCTTTAGCTTGTCGCCGATCTGGCCGAGTACCTGGAGGTTGGCGCTTTCGTTGAAGTCGAAGGTCCCCGTTTTACGTGCGCTTTCGGGCAAGGTCGGGTTCTGGATGTTCTGGCCCTGGTAGCCGGCGGTGATATCCACGTTGCCCTGGGGTTTGATATCGATCTTACCGTTGCCGAAGATGCGGTTGAAGAGGTTATCCGAGACCGAAAGTTTGGGGCGCATTGACCGGTTAAGTGCGTCCATGGCGTCGGCGCGCTTTCGGAAATAATCGTCTTCGGATGAATCGCCTTCCACCTTCATCATTTCCTCATAGGTCATATAGGTTGGCTTCCGATAGTATTGATTGCCAATCTTTTCCATAATGTAATATTGCCGGGTATCCGGGTCATAGACAATGGAATCGCGGAGATTGGGGGGATCTTTGAGGTACCAGGGGTTGTTGTTCGGATTGGAGAACCGGTCGCCGCGGCGGTCCTGGATCGGCCAGCGAAGGCTGTCGCGTTTGGAGGTGTCTTTGGCGGCGGTATCGTGTCCTGTGGCGGCGGGGCGTGGGGCGGGGCGTGCGGCGGCGCCGCCCGGGTTTTGAAGGCGCCGGATCGAGTCCTGTTGTTTGCGGATGGAGTCTGCCGCCCGGCGGAGCATGGCTTCGACATCGGGCGTGAGGCCAATGGCATCGGTTCTGTGGAGGAGGGAATCTAATTTTCTTTGTAAAGAGTCTTGCGTCGGTTGTTGAGCGGATACGGTAGGGCAAAAGATCACTGAAGCAGCCGTGATCACTACCGCAGTCAAAATCCTCGAACACAAAGTGCGCAAATGGCGGGTCAAACTTTCCTCAAGAATTAGTTAGGTAGAGTTTCGCCGATAGGCTACAAGATTTTTAAAGCTTTCTTAATAATGTCCTCGATCTTCTCCGCTCCGTGGCCGTCGCTCATCACTTTTTTGATGGCATTTTCTGCGGCAGGTCTGGCTATTCCCAGCGTAATCAGTGCATTTAACGCGTCCTGTTCGAGGGTATTGCCTGCGGATGATGAAATATTTGTGGTATCTTCTTTGGATTTGCCGAGTTTATCCCGCAGCTCTAAAATGATCCTTTCGGCTGATTTTTTTCCGATCCCCTTGATGCTTTCCAGTTGCCGGGCGTTGCCGTCCCGGATGGCCCTGGCGATCTCTTCGGGTTTCATGGAAGACAGCATCATTCGGGCGGTAGAAGCTCCTACCCCGGAGACGCTGATGAGCTGGATGAACAGATCTTTTTCGGTCTTGTCAAAGAAACCATAGAGGATATGGGCGTCTTCGCGGATGTGCAGGTAGGTGAGGAGGACTCCGTTTTCGAGGTGCTCGATCCGGGAGTAGGTATGCAGGCTTATTTGCAGTTCATAGCCTACCCCGCCGGCCTCCAGGTGTACGAGGGCGGGGCTCTTGTATGCGAAAACGCCACGTAAGAAAGCGATCATGGTTGCGAAAATAGGGTAAAAATGGGCGCGAACCTGCGGTCGGGCTGCTTTCAGCACTTCAAAGCCTCATTTGATTTTTTTTCCCCACCTTTGCAGGAAACTTTTCTTAAACCTGATTGGAATTTCATAATGAGCAAGAAAATGACCGCCGCGATCACTGCGATCGGAGGATATGTACCCGAAGACCGTTTGACCAATGCCGATCTCGAAAAACTTGTAGATACAAATGACGAATGGATCCGTACCCGAACCGGGATAGAAGAGCGAAGGATACTCAAGGGGGTTGGAAAGGCCACTTCCGATCTTTGTGTGCCGGTGGTTCAGCAGATCTGTGAGCGACGGGGCATTCGTCCCGAGGAGATCGATTGTTTGATCGTCGCGACTGTTACGCCGGATATGTTCTTTCCTGCCACGGCCAATATCGTTTGCGACAAGGTAGGGGCTAAAAACGCCTGGGGTTTTGATCTGAGTGCCGCCTGCAGCGGCTTTTTATATGCCCTGACCAGCGGGGCGATGTATATCGAGAGCGGGCGGTTCAAAAAGGTAGTGGTCGTAGGAGCGGACAAGATGAGCAGTATCGTAGACTACAGCGACCGGACGACCTGTATTATTTTCGGCGATGGGGCCGGCGGCGTCTTGCTGGAACCGAATTATGACGGGTATGGCGTGCTGGACAGCATCCTGAAAAGCGATGGCAGCGGCCGCAGCCATCTTCATATGAAGGCGGGTGGCTCCTTGAAGCCGTCGACGTACGAGACGGTAGCTGCCAAAGAGCATTACATCTACCAGGAAGGCCAGGCCGTTTTTAAATTTGCCGTCAAGGGCATGGCTGATGTAAGCGCCGAGCTGATGGAGCGCAATCAGCTGAAGTCAGAGGATATTGCGTGGCTGGTGCCGCATCAGGCGAACAAGCGCATTATCGATGCTACGGCGCATCGGATGGGCCTGTCGGAAGAGAAGGTCATGATCAATATCCAGCGGTATGGCAATACCACGGCCGGTACGATCCCGCTGTGTTTATGGGATTGGGAAAGCAAGCTGAAAAAGGGCGATAACCTTGTGCTGGCTGCGTTTGGCGGCGGCTTTACCTGGGGCGCCACGTGGGTCAAATGGGGCCACTAGACAAATTCCGGACGAAACATGGAAAATATCAGTATCAGACGTGCGGTCAGGGACGATTGCCCACGTCTGCTGGAGTTGATCCGGGAATTGGCGGAATACGAGCGGGCTCCGCAGGAGGTCACGGTCACTCCGGATCATTTTATGGAGAGCGGTTTTGGGCCCCAGCCGGTATGGCAGGCCTTTGTCGTCACGGTCGATGGCCGGGTGGAAGGTTTTGCGTTGTGGTATATCCGGTATAGTACCTGGAAGGGGCAACGTTTATACCTCGAGGATCTGATCATTACACAAGCGATGCGGGGTCGCGGGCTGGGAAAGCTTTTGTTCGACCGGCTTATCCGGGAAATGCGGGAGCGGAACTATTCCGGTATGGTCTGGCAGGTGCTGGACTGGAACGAGCCGGCCATCAATTTCTACAAAAAATATCAGGCGAAGTTCGATGCGGGTTGGATCAATTGTTCGGTGGATAATGGGTGATTCAGCTGACGCCATCTACCTGCATGGTCTTATCGATCTTTTGGATCAATCCCTGCAATACTTTACCGGGGCCTATCTCCGTAAAATGGGAGGCGCCGTCGGTGATCATGGCCTGGACACTCTGCGTCCAGCGCACGGGTCCGGTGAGCTGGTCGATGAGGTTCTTTTTGATCTCATCTCTGGCGACGACGGCTTTGGCTACCACATTTTGGTAAACGGGGCAGGTGGGATTGTAAAAGGTGGTTTTTTCGATGGCTGCCTTGAGCTCTTCGGCCGCAACGGCCATAAAGGGCGAGTGAAAAGCTCCATGTACGGGTAGAAGCAGGGCGCGTTTGGCGCCGGCCGCCTTCATCTGTTCGCAGGCTTTTTCCACGGCTTTGACGGACCCGCTGATGACCAGCTGTCCGGGGCAATTGTAGTTCGCCGGCACGACGACGTCGCCGGTCTCTTTACTGACCAAGGCGCAGATCTCCTCTACCTTTTCATCCGCGAGACCGAGGATCGCCGCCATGGCGGAGGGTTCTTTTTCGCAGGCATGCTGCATGGCGCGGGCACGGGCGGATACTAACAACAATCCATCGTCGAAGCTGAGGACGCCGCATGCCACCAGTGCCGAAAATTCGCCGAGGGAATGGCCGGCGACCATTTCCGGTTTGACATTATCGACACCCTTGAAAGCCACCACGGAGTGCAAAAAAATGGCGGGTTGGGTCACTTTGGTTTGCCGAAGCTCTTCTTCGGTTCCCGACAGCATGATATCGGAAATGCGGAATTCCAGGACCTCGTTAGCCTGTTCGAACAATTTCTTCGCGAACGCACTATTATCATAAAGGTTTTTGCCCATTCCGGGGAACTGCGATCCCTGGCCCGGGAAAACATATGCATGCTTCATACTAGTCCTGCTTTTAAGGTGGTTGCGCCCACGGCGGCACTATTAATGTCTGTCCTGTCGGACGGTCCGCCACCGGCGGCCTCAGGGCGGCAAATATATGTTCTCTTAGGCATCAATGCAAATTGGAAGAGATCAGCTTGGTGAACTCGCTGCGGGTCTCGTTCTTTTCGAATTCGCCCCAGAAGGCGGAGGTGGTCGTCACCGAATTTTGTTTTTGAACGCCGCGCATCATCATGCAAAGGTGCGAGGCTTCTATGACCACGGCCACTCCCAGCGGGTTCAGCGTTTCTTTGATCGCTTGGAGGATCTGTGTCGTCAGCCGTTCCTGTACCTGCAGGCGGCGGGCGTAGACGTCCACAACGCGGGCGATCTTGCTCAGCCCCGTGATCCATCCATTGGGGATATAGGCCACGTGCGCCTTGCCAAAAAATGGCAGCATGTGATGTTCGCACAAACTGTACAGCTCGATATCCTTCACGAGGATCATTTCGCTGATCTCTTCGTGAAATTTCGCTGAATTGAGAATGGCATGCGCGTCCATATCATAGCCCTGGGTCATGAATTGCATGGCCTTGGCCACGCGTTCGGGTGTTTTCAGCAGCCCTTCCCTTTCCGCATCTTCGCCGAGCAGATGCAGTGACTCTTTATAATGTCCTGTGAGCGCGGTTGTGACTTTTTCGTCGTACTGTTCGATTTTGGTATAGGCCATGCGTCCAATGTTTAAGAATATGAGCCGCCTCGGGCGACTTTAAGCAGGATATTCTACAAAATTCCTTTCGGTTTCATATAATCTTACCTTAAGATCCAACCTGCTCTCTATGCGCGCCCTCAGCAGGTCATAGATGACGACGACGATATTCTCGGCTGTCGGGTTGAGCTTCCGGAAGAATTCGGTGTCGAGGTTGAGGTTTTTGTGGTCAAAGCGGTCGAGCACTTCTTCGGCGGTGATCTTCGAAAGGACCTTCATGTCCATGACATAGCCGGTTGCCGGGTCCGGTGTACCGGTGACCCGTACAATGAGCTCGTAATTATGTCCATGGTAATGCGGGTTACTGCATTTACCAAAGACCTCGGCGTTCTGCTGATCGCTCCATGCCGGATTGAAAAGGCGGTGAGCCGCATTAAAATGCTCCTTCCTGAAAACCGCTACTTTTTTTTCGTTTGTGCTCATAGCATATATTTTCTATTGTCCGCCGAAATATTCCACGTAGATCCTTGGTGTCTCATAGAGCTTGATGCCATGCAGCTGAACGCCGGATGGCAGATGCGGTTGCAGCTGTTGCCAGATGCCGATGGCAAGGTTTTCAGTGGAGCACATCTTTCCCTGTAAGAAATCGACATCGAGGTTCAGGTTCTTGTGATCCACTTTTTCTATCACCTGGTCGCGGATGATCTCACCCAATTTCTTTACGTCGAACAGAAAACCCGTATCGGGGTCGGGTTCGCCTTTGATCGTCACATGCAGCTCATAGTTATGTCCATGCCAGTTCTCATTGGCGCATTTGCCAAAGACAGCTTCGTTCTTCTCCCTGCTCCAGCCCGGGTTATACAATCTGTGAGCTGCATTAAAATGTTCCAGACGCGTGAGAAATACCATCGTTTTAAGACAAACCTTTTAGACAAAAATGTTCGCAAAGTTAGCATATACCTGCAGAACCTGCAACGATTCCTGATATTTGCAGTATGCATATCCTACTGGCTGCCGCCACAACGTTTGAAATTCAACCTACTATCGATGCTTTGGGAAGCCGTCCGGGCTCCGGGCAGCACCGCATCGAGCCGCTCGTCACGGGCGTGGGCGGCATGGCCACGGCGTGGTCACTTATGCGTCAGATTGGCAGCAACCGCCCAGACCTGATCATCCAGGCCGGTATCGCAGGCACGTTGCGGGACCGGCTACCCGGCGAGGTGCTGGTTGTCGGCGAAGACGAACCCGCCGATACCGGGGTTTGGGAAGCGGGGCGCTTCAATACGATCTTCGACCTGCAGCTCGCGGATGCCAACGCCCAGCCTTATACCAACGGCCGGCTGGTCAATCCTCACGGGCGGCTGATGGCGCTCACGGGGCTGGAGACCGTTGCCGGATTGACGGTCAACGAGATAACCACCAGTACCGAAAGGATCCGCTGGTATCAACAAAATACTCCGGCGGTTGTTGAGAGCATGGAGGGAGCGTCGCTGCATTATGTATGTTTGCAGGAGCATGTCCCTTTTCTGCAGTTGCGATCGGTGTCGAATGCCGTTGGCGTGCGGGATAAGACGCAGTGGGATATCCGGGGCGCCATTGCTTCTTTGAATGCGCGGTTGATCGCACTCGTGGAACATCCGGCCCTGGAAATCGATTGACGCAGAACCGTAAAATAAATTGCACATGGAATTCTCACTGGGATTCAGTCCCTGCCCGAACGACACCTTTATCTTCGACGCCCTGGTGGGCAAAAAGATCGATACGGAAGGCATCGACTTCACGGTCGAGCTGGAGGACGTGCAGACGTTGAACCGGTGGGCGATGCAGGGAAAACTGGATATTTCCAAGATCAGCTATGGGGTGTTGCCGCTGCTGGAGCAATACGAACTGCTGGATGCGGGCGGTGCGCTGGGGAAAGGGGTCGGTCCGCTACTCATCGCCAGAGAGTCTTTGGCGCTACCGGAGATCAATAGTTGCCGGATTGCCATTCCGGGCGAGCAGACGACGGCACACCTATTGTTCTCGCTTGCGTTCCCCGAAGCCCGTAACAAGCAATTCATGGTCTTCTCCGGGATCGAAGACGCCGTACTCTCGGGCGCCGTCGATTGTGGGGTGATCATTCACGAAAACCGATTTACCTATCAGCAGCGGGGCCTGGTAAAGCTCATGGATCTTGGCGAATTCTGGGAAAAGGAGACGGGGGTACCGATCCCGCTGGGGGGGATCGTGGTGAAACGTTCGCTGGGCAGTGATCTCGCCCGTACCATCAATGGGCTTATCCGCAAGAGCCTGGAATATGCGTTCGAGCGGTATCCGGAGCTACCCGAATATGTAAAAGGGCATGCACAGGAAATGGATGAGCGGGTGATGCGGCAGCACATCGATCTTTATGTCAATAACTATTCGCTTTCGCTGGGCGAGGATGGGGAGAGGGCGATACGTATCTTAAAAGATACATTCGCACGGATGCATGCTATTTCTCTTTAATGGCTTTGCCATAGGCATCCAGGGCTCTTTTACGCGCCAACGCGTGTTCGACCATGGGTGCCGGGTAGGCCGGTTCTTCCCGTTCCGGCACCCACCTGCGGATGTAGGTACCCTCCGGATCGAATTTTTTAGCTTGCAGGGCTGGGTTGAATACCCGGAAATAGGGTGCGGCATCGCAACCGCTGCCGGCCGCCCACTGCCAGCCGCCGTTATTGGCGGCGAGATCGTAATCCAGGAGTTTTTCGGCAAAATAGGCTTCGCCCCACCGCCAGTCGATGAGCAGGTGTTTGGCCAGAAAGGAGGCGACGACCATTCGCACCCGATTGTGCATAAAGCCTGTGGCATTCAGTTCGCGCATTCCGGCATCGACGAGGGGATAGCCGGTGTTGCCGGTGCACCATTTTTCAAAATCGTTCTCATTATTCCGCCATTTGATCGCATCATACGCCGGCTTGAAGGCACGGCCTTTCCCTACACGGGGAAAGTGCCAGAGGATCATCTGATAAAAGTCCCGCCAGATAAGCTCGCTGAGATAAGTATCGCTGTATTCGGCGGCCTTTCGGGCCAGCGTGCGGATGCTGATGGTCCCGAAACGAAGATGCAATCCCAGGCGGCTGGTCCCGTGGATACCGGGATAATCGCGTTTGTCCCTGTATCTTTTAAGCAGTTCGGCTTTGATCGAGGCGGGCGGGAAGGGTTCACCGGCGGCTTTAAACCCCATGGAGGTCAAGGTTGGGACCTGATTGCCCTTCCACTGATAGAAATTGCGATAATATTTTTTTGTGGGATACGGGCTTAGATAGAAATCGCTGACGAGCGATCGCCATTTCCGGCTATAGGGGGTAAAGATGGTATAAGGCCTGCCATCGTCTTTAAGCACCTCGTTCTTTTCGAAGATCACCTGGTCCTTACAGCTATGGAAGGGGATGCCTTTTTCGTGTAACAGGCCGCCGATCCCGTGGTCTCTTTCGGTAGCGTAGGGCTCATAATCCGTGTTCGTATAAACGGCAGCGATGTCGTAGTCCGAAAGCAGGTCCCGGAAGGCTTCGGCCGGACGGCCATAATGCACTTGCAATGCGGACCCTTGCTCCCGGAGCTTTTGCTGTAGTTCAAGCAAGGTGTTATAAATGAATTCGACGCGGCGGTCCGTAGGGTTCTCCAGCAGATCGAGAATATTGCGGTCAAAAAGAAAAAACGGGAGAACGGGGTGATCGCTTTTGAGGGCGTGATATAGTCCGGCATTGTCCTCCAGCCGAAGGTCGCGGCGGAACCAGAAAAGCGAGATGCTTGGTTTTGTCCTTATGCCCGATGTCATTTGAACAATTTATGATACAAGGCCGTGGTCAGCGAATTCTTGTAACGGGTTTCCCGAAAGGCGGCGACCCAGCGGATGCCCCGGATGGCGTTGGTAAGGAACACTTCGTCAGCGGCCAGCAAATCCTGGATCGTGACGGTTCTTTCCTCTATTTCGAACCCTGCTGCGGGCATTGAAGCCAGCAGATGACGACGCATCACCCCGGCCACGCCCGCATCCGTCAACGGAGGGGTATAGCACCGGCCGGCGCGGAAATAAAAAACGTTGGCGATAGCGGTGTCTGCCACCGTCTCGCGGGTGTTCAGGACCAGGCAATCGCCTAATCCATGTTCGCCGGCATAGCGGGCAGCAAGCAGATACAGCAGGTAATTGTTCGATTTGAGATTGGCCAGGGGATCGCAGGCTTTGCGCCCCTGGGGAAAGACATCAATAACCAGGCCTTGCGGGTTCAATTCCGGCGGGCTTTCCGGCAATGGCCAGGACTCTATGACATAATGCGGATCGGAGATGGCCGGATCGAAGATCTCCCCTTGGGTGCGGAAAATTACCAGCCGGACCCTGGACAGCCGCGCGTGGCCGTTGCGGTTACAGAGTTCGAGGATCTCGTGGGTCAGCCGTTCCGGGGTGAAGCCGGGCGGGGTGTGGAATCGGAGAAATAACATACCGGAGGACAGCCGGTCGAAATGATACGGTCCAAGGCGTATCCGGTGATCTTGAACCAGCATGGTCTCGAAAAGGCCGTCGCCATAGCGGAAGGCCCGGCTGCCTGCGCTGAGGAAAGGGGTTCCTGCGGCCAGGAGGTTGCCGTCAACATTGATCCATAGTGGAGAAGTGCTCAATCAGGCGGTTACTGTTGTTCGATAATCCCGTTTTTGACTGCGTACATTACCAGGCCGGCCATGGATTTGGCGCCCGTTTTGGTCTTGAGCTTGTCCCTGATCGCTTCGACGGTGCGGGGGCTGATGTCCACAATATCTGCGATCTCTTTGGTGGTCTTTTCTTCGCACATGAGTTTGAGGACGGTAAGCTCTTTTTCGGTGAGGTTGATATCAGCCGGGGCGCCGACCTCGGGGCGTTTGGTGCGAAGTCCAGTCAATAACGCTTTGTTAGTCAATTCGTTAAAAAAGAATTCGGATTCATAGCAGGTTTTGATGGCCTGGTAGATAGTTTCCGAATCGGAGTTCTTGGTGAGATAGGAGTTAGCGCCGATCTCCATGAGTTTAGAGATCATCGAATGGTCGTTGTGCATCGACAGGATGATCACTTTTACATGGGGATGGTCCTTCCGGATCTCGGGAAGGGTCTGGATGCCGTCCATGATCGGCATTTGGATATCGAGCAGAATTACGTCAGGCTCAATGTGTTTGAGTAGATGAAGTAACTGCTGGCCGTTGTCGGCCTCGGCGATAAGTTCGACGTCTTTTTTGACGGCGAGGGCGGTTTTCACGCCGGCACGGAATAGGGCATGATCATCGGCAATGGCCACTTTAATCGCCTGGTTGGGCTCTGGTCGTTTCATACGATTTAGATATTGTCTATGCAAAAAGAATCAAAAAATGTAATACTTACTATAGGAAATATACGCAACTCCCAGTTTTCGGAATATACGATCCTACTAAGATAAGCTGTTTTTTCCCGATATGAAAGAAGAATTTCTACGTGTTGATTTATAGGTGTTTTACGATATCTGCCGTAAAAGCCGAAAAGTTAAAATCGGGCAAATATGCGCTTGTCCACATCAGTGTGCAAAACTATTTTTGTTATGTAAGTTGATTGACGGGGATTAGCAACCTCAACCATCCAATGTCCAGAAACCGTCCAGAACATTTTTCAATATTCTATGAAACCCGGCAAAATCCAATGGTCAATCAACTTTTTGTCTAAACACTGGTCCACTATCCTAATAAGCGGAATCGATTCCGCAGACCGAAGCCTCTGAAAAGTAAGCGCACCAATTCCTGTGAAAGGCTATGCCTGACCCGATCCTTTCCGTCCTATGGGAAGACCTTTCTGTCGCGATCGCACTCTTTTTGGTCTCCTCTGGTTTGTAAAAGTTTGTTTGGGCCGTCTCATTGCTATGAGGCGGCCTTTTCGTTTCGTATAGCTGCTCGCGGGATGGACCGGGCCTGTGCGGGAGGCCGGGAGGGTGATATCAGTCGATGATCTTGTTCCGCATGGCGTACATGATGAGGCCGGCGATGGTTTTGGCGCCGATCTTCGTTTTCATGTTCTGGCGGATGGTTTCGATGGTGCGGGTGCTGAGGAAGACTTCCTTGGATATCTCTTCGGTGGTTTTGTCTTCGGCCAGGAGTTTCAGGATGCGGATCTCTTTTTCGGAGAATTTTATCGGGCTGGGATAGAACTGGCGGACCTGCCGTTTGGTTTGCAATTTGGAGAGGACGGCTTTATTGACGAGGTCGTTGAAGTAAAAGTCGTCGTTCATGCAGGTGAGGATGGCCTGGTAGATCTCGTCGGGGTCGGTGGTTTTGGTAAGATAGGCGTTGGCGCCCATTTCCATCATCTTCGAGATCATTTCCTGGTCGTCGTACATGGTGAGGACGATGATCTTGACGTCTTCGTATTCTTTTCGCAGCAGTCCGATGGCGTTGATGCCATCTACCTCGGGCATGCGAATATCCATAAGCAATACGTCCGGTCGTTTGATCTGCATTTTATGAACCAGGTCTTTCCCGTCTTCGGCTTCCCACAGTATCCTGAGATATTCTTTGTTTTTGAGTGCCATTTTAATACCGTCGCGAAAAATCTTATGATCATCGGCGATCGATACTTTGATAACTAGTTCAGCTGTCATACCGGCAGGTTTGTAGAATTAATAGGTATAGGGTCAATTTACGTTAACGAAAATGGCACATTTAAATTTTAGAAGTTTTACGAACTGAAAAGTATTTTCCGCAATCTACAAAAAGAGCAGTTTCGCGCTTGTCTTGCGTGTCCATGCCCCCTATTTTTGTTGTGGAAGTTGATTGATAGGAATGCCTCACACCATCCAATGTCCGCCATACCGTCCAGTAAAAGATTTCCAACATCCTTAGAAAACCGAACAAGTAAAATCCAATATCAGTCAACTTCTCCTTTTCTCTTTAGTTTGCTAGTCCGCACCGTCTGTAAGGTAATTTAGACTTTAATTCCGGTTCCCCGGGCGGTTATCCACAGCACTCCCCACAAATGTGAATATCTTTTCGAGAGAGTAATTCCCCCAAGGGCTTTTCACGTTTTTATCGATAGTAAAAATACTATTTTTCCCACGTGAAACTACTCGATTTTAGCCTCGTAAACTCCCTCGTAAAAACACGTCAAAGCCAATACAGGCTTGAATTCCAGGCAATTTAAAGCAATTTACCATAAAATTTGGCCGTTGCCCAGATTTTTTTTTAGGGGTTATTTAGCCTTACAA
The DNA here is from genome assembly GCA_035946435.1 of Puia sp. GTDB lineage: Bacteria > Bacteroidota > Bacteroidia > Chitinophagales > Chitinophagaceae > Puia. The sequence continues at coordinate 13,395 of DASYZH010000251.1, forward strand.
ACTAACATTTTACAACCTCTAAAAACGCATCAGTATGTTACAGAAAGAGCTAATTGCCAAAAAAGAGTATTCAGCGGTAGGTGGGGAGATCAGCCATGAGAGCGCTCACGAAATGATCCGGACCTGGCAGAATGCCAACCCCAATGAGAATCCTGCTTATTACCTGGGCCGCAACATCATCGAAAAGATCCTCGCGCAACCCGGCTGTGTCGGCATGCGTTTTTACTATGGTATCAACGAGCAAGGTCAAAAGACGCTGGTTTACATGGGTATGGATGCTAATGGTCAGGATATTGTAAAGCATACCGTGGTATCGGAGTTCGGTTCCATCCTGAGTGAAGAAGCAATCCTCGCCGACTTCATCGGTCTTGGCGGCGCACCCAGATAATTTACTCACATGTTTTTACTTGGATTATAAAGCAATGCCTTTTATATTTGAGTAAAATACAAGTTATTGCTGGTAGTCACCTATTTAGCCTACTTCGCGGAAATATTACCCATTGTCTTTTACCTTATTTTTCTCAAACGGAACAAAGGTGAGGGGCTATGGGTAATATTTTTATACTGTGTGCTGTCGTTGTTAACTGAAGGAATTTATGCGCTTACCCAGGAAGCGTTGGTTTTTTCCAGTTTTATCGCGGTACAGTTCGGTTTATTCACCTATTATTTTTATTCTACTTTCAAGGCAAAGAGATTCAAATATATCGCCGTCATTGGCGCAGTGGTATTCTGCGTAGTTGCCATTTCCATCTTCTCCAAAGAACATTTCAACTGGAACGTCGAATCGCTGGCGGCTATCCTGGTCATAATATATTGTATTTTATCACTATATGAGCAGATCAGGGATCCCGAAACCATGTTTGTTTATCACAACAAGAAATTTTGGGTGATAATTGCCCTTTTTATCTACTTTTCCTCAACGTTCTTCCTTTATTTGTATTCAACGGCCCTGTCCGACGAGGAACGCCATACTTATTGGGTCATCAATAATTCTTTTGAGATCCTAAAGAATATCCTGTTCTCCGTCTCGTTTATAATGAAAAAGCATGAAATCACTCCGGCCAATATGGAATACATTGATAATTAAATAGATAAACAAGTATACTCTAATTCCCTAAACCAATCTGTCCAGAAGACGACCTAATTCATGACGCTCCTAGATGTCACTAGCCCGGGCAATGTATCCGTGGTGCTGTTTTTTGGCACCATTGGCATGTTGGCGCTCACTATCGGGCTTATCGTTTTCATCATCTTTCACCAGCGCAAGGTCATTCGTTATCAAATGAAATTGCAGAAGATGGAACAGGATCAGCAAAAGCTGCTCCTCAATGCCTCTATCCGGCTGCAGGAAGAAGAGCGTCAACGGATTGCGGCGGATCTGCATGACGATGCCGGTCCGTTGCTGGCTACGGCGCGTCTGTACCTCAATGAGAACCTGGTCAACCTGGACAAGACCACTCAATTGCAGAGCATCTACAATGCCAAGCAGATCATCGACGACACCATTCAGCTGATCCGGAATATTTCGCATAGCCTGATGCCTCCTACCCTGAAGAATTTTGGATTGGAATCCGCGGTAAACGACTTGTTCCAGAAGATCAGCGGTTCGGGGAGCATGAATGCCAGTTCCCGGTTCCACGATTACCGGGAGCGGTTACAGGCGGAGAACGAGCTGATCATCTTCCGGGTGATCCAGGAACTGGTGAACAATATCCTGAAGCACAGCAATGCGAGCTTTATCCATCTGACGCAGAATACCAGCGGCAACAAGTTCTTTATCCGGCTGCATCATGACGGCAGGGGGATCACGCAAAACGATTTCAATAAGCTAAATAAGAGCAATGTAGGCCTTGGGCTCAAGAATATTCAAAGCCGGCTGAAAGTGCTGCATGGTAAGATCTTCTTCGAAAAGGATATGTCCCAGACCTATTATAAAGTCACGATAGAACTCGTTAAGGAAGAGGAAGATAAGCTTCAGGAACAGGAATAAAATTTGTATCTTTAGGGAGTGCTTTATGGGAGTGATTAAAGTTGCAATAGCCGATGACCACAAGATATTCCGAAAGGGTGTCATACTCTCTCTACGTCCCTATAGTGCCATCAAGTTTGTGCAGGAAGCCGAAAACGGCCAGGAACTGCTCGATGGATTGGCGGCTTCGGAACCCGATGTCGTATTAATGGACCTGCGGATGCCGCAGAAGGACGGAATAGAAACCACCAAGATCATCGCCAAACAGTTTCCGTCCATCCATATTATTGCCCTGACCATGTATGAGGACGAGCGATTCGTCAGTCATATGATGGAGATCGGGGCCAATGGGTATCTGCTCAAGAGCGCCGATCCTTCCGAGATCAAAAGAGCCATCATCGAAGTCGCGACGAAAGGGTATTATCTCAATAACTTTGTAAACCGGATACTTCTTAAGAAATCGCATGTCCGGACCAAGACCATACCAAGTCTAAATACGGAGATCACGCTGAACGACAGGGAGCGCGAGGTCGTCCGTTACATCTGCATGGAGTTTACGGCCCAGGAAATAGCCCAAAAGATCGATGTTAGTCCTCGTACGGTAGAAGCGATCAAAGACCGGCTGATGGAGCGTTTTGGGGCTAAAAACACGGCAGGGCTGGTGTTCTTCGCCGTAAAGAATAATCTGATAGACTAGATCATCTCAGGGATCTCCCCGCGGATAACCAATCTGCCGGCGGTCTTGCTTTTTATCTCTTCCACCGATACACCGGGCGCGCGTTCGAGGAGCAGAAATCCTTCCGGAACGATATCCAGCACCGCCAGGTCGGTGACGATCTTTTTCACGCATTTTACGCCGGTCAGCGGGAGGGTGCATTGGGGCAGGAGTTTCGGTTCTCCTTTGGGATTGGTGTGCTGCATGGCGACGATGATATTGCGGGCGCTGGCGACCAGGTCCATGGCGCCGCCCATCCCTTTGACCATTTTCCCGGGTATCTTCCAATTCGCGATGTCGCCGCTGTCCGAGACTTCCATGGCGCCCAGTACGGTAAGATCGACCTTTCCGGCCCGGATCATCCCAAAGCTTTCCGCGCTGTCGAAAAAGGCGCCGCCGGGCAGAACCGTGACCGTCTCCTTGCCGGCATTGATCAGGTCGGCATCGATCTCCGCATCCGTGGGATATGGACCCATACCCAGCATTCCGTTCTCCGACTGCAGCATGATAGAAATGCCGGCTGGAATATAGTTCGCCACCAGCGTGGGGATTCCGATGCCCAGATTCACATACATGCCGTCCCGTAATTCACGGGCAATGCGTTTGGCAATGCCGAATTTATCCAAGGCCATACCTATTTGTTTAGTTCGTTCAAGTTAGCTGATTCAATTTACTTTTCGCCTGCGAGCCGTACGGTACGCCGTTCGATGCGTTTCTCATAGCCGGTTCCCTGAAAGATGCGATGGACATAGATGCCTGGAACATGGATCTGGTCCGGGTCCAGCTCTCCGGGTTGGACGAGGTGTTCGACCTCTGCGACGGTGATGTTTCCCGCTTTGGCCATGGATGTGGAGAAATTGCGGGTGGTCTTGCGGAAGACCAGGTTACCGAAGGGATCGCCTTTCCAGGCTTTTATGATGGCAAAATCGGCATGCAGCGCCAGTTCCATGAGATAAGGCTTTCCATCGAATTCCCGCACCTCTTTGCCGGCGGCTATTTCGGTGCCATAGCCCGCCCGGGTGAAAAAGGCAGGTATGCCCATCCCGGCCATCTGAATGCGCGTGGCAAGCGTGCCCTGGGGTACCAGATCGACCTCGAGCTCGCCGCAAAGGAGCTGGCGTTCGAATTCCGCATTTTCCCCCACATAGGAGCTGATCATCTTTTTGACCTGGCGGGTTTTGAGGAGCAATCCGAGACCGAAGTCATCCACTCCGGCATTGTTGGAGATACAGGTAAGCTGGCGAATCCCGGAGCGGGTCAGGGCGGCGATGCAATTTTCAGGTATTCCGCACAATCCAAATCCACCCAACATCAGGGTAGCGCCATCAGGGATATCCTTGATCGCTTCATCGGCGCCTGCGACAATTTTTTTCATCCGGCAAGAGATTTGATTTAACGGCTTTATGCCATTTTTGATGACTAAAAGTACGATTAAGAATGTTTGGACGAAGGAAGATCACCGGGCTTTTTTTGCTCAGCCGGTGTTGGATGCGGACGGGTCTTGCGGTGGCTGGTATCCGGTTTTATAAATGGCCGGAGGATCGGTATACCGGGCCGGCCGGGGGGATGGAACATCGGACCGGCGTTTGGCGGCCGTGCCGGCAAGGTTCCGGCGGGCGGTATTCCCGGAGCGGGAGCACCGGGGGTTACTACCGGCCTGGCGAAAGGATGTGCATAGGCCTCGGTACGATATCGCGTTCCCTGTGCGGTAAGGCTGTCGTACAGGATCTGGTTGATCTCGGGATGTTCCTTGTAATAATTGTAGCTTTTTTCAAACTTTTCACGGGAGATGTCATGGCTCCGGAACACCAGCTCGTATAGCCGTAACCGTTCCATTTTCGGGTCTGCATGCGCCGAATCCCTGATCAGCATAGCCGCATATTGATCCGCCTCGACCATGTCCCATACGATGGGGGCCATTTTGTCTACGGAGAGGATGCCGAAAGGAACGCTGGTCTTATCCGAGCAGGCGGCCAGCAGCAAACAGCAGATGGCCAGCAGGCCACGGGTCCCTTTCCTCATTGCAGGTCCTGTTTATATTTGTTGATATTCGACACGTCCAGCTTGGTGAGTAGATCCAGGGCACGGGCTTTTTCGTCTACGGGGGATTTTTGGAAGATATGGCTCAACTCATTAGCCTTGCCCTGAAAGAAGAACTGCATGACCATCAGCCTTGGGTTCTCCGCATTAACGGTATTCATCATGTTCAGCGCGTTGAGGATCGCCGCCCTGCCATCGGCCTCCTTATCGTACAATTGATCAAGGCCCAAACGGTAATAGTTGTAATAGGCGTCATGGACGAGGTTGTATTTGCTGTTGGTAAGGTTTTCGATGAGCCAGTAGCGGTTGAATATACCATCGAAGGGTTTCCAGCCGTTGATATTCGAACCTTCCGGCGCATTGTTGACGATATTCAGCGCTTTTTGGAAGTAGGGATCTCCTCCCCTTAGTGAAAAGGTATCGAAGTCGAGGCCTAAGATCATATAGGCATAATAAGCGATCTCGGCAGTAAGATTGGCGGCGTAGGGTTCCGTGCCCTGTACCCGGTTGTCATTGAAGTCGAGATTTTGATATTCCACATACCGGAAGGTGAAGGATTCGTCCTGGAAATTGATCAATGGGCTCTGGTAGGAAGTATTATAGATAGGACGGCCCGCCTGGACCGTGAGCGTCGCCTGATAAGTGTTGTTGTCGCTGGCCGAGGAGATATTGATCAGGAAATTGCAGATGATCTTTTCATTGGACTTAAAGGTCTCGTTGGACCATTGGCGGCCGTTGATAAAGTTATACAACGCCGTTTGCAGGGTCTGGAATTGCTTGTGGTCGATGGTGGATGGAAGGCGATTGGCAATCACTGCTACATTGGCCTGCAGCTCCTGCGCACGGGCCCCGGTCCCGGGAAGCAGGACAGCCATAAGGGCCAGGGAAAACAATATCAAGTGCATCTTACGCATGCCAGCTTTTTACTATTGTATCAACGATATCTTTAGCCACTTGTTGCTTCGATTTTGTGGCGAAGGCCCGTTCAAAGCCGTCCGTCCCAAAAATTGTGATTTTGTTAGTATCCAGACCGAAGCCCGCACCCTGGTCTTCCAGGGTATTGAGGACGATGAAGTCGGCGTTCTTTGCCTTTAGCTTCCCGAGGGCATATTCGCGGCCATCCCTGGTCTCCAGGGCAAATCCGACCAGGAGCTGACCGGTTTTTTTCATCTCGCCCAAGGTTTTCAGGATATCCCGGGTCTTGACCAGCTCGAGCATCAGGGAGCCATCGTTCTTCTTGATCTTTTCCGGCGCCGGTGCGGCCGGGGTATAATCGGCGACTGCGGCGGAAAGAACGGCCAGGTGGGCGTCGTCAAAGGCTTTTATACAAGCGTCGAACATTTGAGCTGCCGTAGTCACTCGTTGCACGGTAATACCTGGTTCCTCGATGGAAAGGGCCGATGGACCCAATATCAGGGTGACCTGTGCTCCGCGCTGGGCCAGTTCCCGGGCGATGGCGATGCCCATTTTGCCGGAGGAATGGTTGCCTATGAACCGCACCGGGTCGATGGATTCATGGGTGGGTCCGGCGGTCACGAGCGTTCTTTTCCCCGAGAGCAGTTGGGGTTGGGAGAGCTGGCCTGGTTGTGCCGGCTGGACCGCCTCGCCCTGGATCGAACGAATAAATTCCAGGATCATTTCCGGTTCAGCCATCCGGCCGTCACCGAACAGCCCGCTCGCCAGCTCGCCTTTTCCGACGGGAATCACGCGATTGCCATAGGATTGCAATTTTTGCAGGTTGAGCCGGGTGCTTGGATGATTCCACATATCTTCATCCATGGCGGGGGCTACGATAACGGGGCATGTGGCCGAAAGATAGGTAGCAACGAGAAGGTTATCGCAAAGGCCGGTGGCCATTTTGGCGAGGGTATTGCAGCTTAGGGGGGCGATGACCAGGAGATCTGCCCAACGTCCCAGTTCCACATGGTTGGCCCAGGTGTCGGTGGCAAAAAGGTCTGAAAGAACGGGATTTTTGGAGAGGGTGGAAAGGGACAACGGGGTGACAAAGTCACGGGAGGCAGGGGTTTGGATCACCCTGACCGTAACGCCTTCCCTGATCAGAAGCCTGACCAGGAGAAGGGACTTATAGGCGGCGATACTACCAGTAACGCCCAAAAGGATCTTTTTTCCCTGCAGCATGGGTAGGCGCAGCCGCCACCGGCGGCCTGGGTTATTTAAGCCGCCGCCATTGGCGGCAAAGGTTATTTAAACAGATCGTCCTCGTTCCGACGGAAGTAGATCTTGTCGTCCATGAACTCCTGGGTGGCTAACAATGCCGGATTGGGCATACGCTCATAAGCCTTGGAGATCTCGATCTGCTCTTTGTTCTCGTGGATCTCTTCGAGGCTGTCCGTGTGGCTGGCGAATTCTTCCAGCTTGTTGTGCAGCTCTTCCTTGAGGGAGATATTGATCTGGTTAGCCCTTTTTGCGATAATGGCGATAGACTCGTACAGGTTACCTGTCTTAGCCTTGATATCGGTAAGATTCTTGGTTTCCACTACGTTAGTAGTGTTCGCATTAACTTGCCTTCTTAACCTGCTCATTTTTTAACGATTTAATGTTGTTTTGAGATATCGTCAGGTATTCCTGTACGCTTTTGCCCAACCTACTATCGGGAAAACGGTCCATGAACTCATTGCATTGTGTGACCACCAGTCCAAACCGTTCTTCTTTCTTTTCTTCGATACTCTGCAAGGCGTATTGGTAATCGGCCCTGATGATCAAAAATTTGTATTCGTCGCTTTTCTCGGAGTCGGGATAGCTGTTCATCAGGCTGTTACAGGCCACACCGGCGGCCTTGTAATAGCCCAGGTCGTAGTAAAGCTGGGCGGCTTTGTAATCCTTCAGCTCGAGTTTCGCCCGGCATTTATCGATGATCTCGTTCGCTTCTTTTATCTTATCCGATCCCGGGTGGGTGTTGATGAACGCCTGCATAAAACCAATGGTCTTGGTAGTATTGGTCTGATCCAGGTCTACTTTGGGCGATTGTTTATAAAAGGTGTAAGCCCGCATGTAGTCCATTTCTTCCGCTTTGTTGCTATTCGGGAATACTTCCACAAAGCCTTTGAAGAGGTTCTCGGCGTTGGCGTAGTCCTTGAGGTAGTAAGCGCAATAAGCGAATTTGTAATAAATGTCCTCAAAATGCTCACTGCCCTTGAAAACCCGGAAAAGTTCCTCGAACAGCTGCTGGGCATGATTATAATCCTTGGCGGCGTAGTATTGATCCGCTACGCGCAACTTATAGTCATAATCATTGCTTTTCATCACTTTAGAAAAGCGTGAGCATGAGGTGGTGCACAGAAGAATTCCCAGGGATAAAACAGTAAATAAACGCATAAAGGCCTGCAAAGTTAAGGTTTTTGGGCAAATTACTGGCATTTCCAATAGGAGCCAAAAAAAGCGAGCCATGAGGCTCGCTTTTAACACTTTATAAGGTTTGCTTATTTTCTGCGCAGATTCGGGTGCGGAGCCGGAACCGTGTTAGGTCCTTCTTCGCCGGTGCCATCCTTGAGGTCGACGGTGTTTTCTTCGCCACCGCTCTGAGCGTAGCGGAAGATAAACCGATCCGAGCTAACACCTTCTTTCTCAACCAGGTAGTTGATAACCGCGTTCACCCGATCCCAGCTGAGCTGTTGGGCTGCCTTGCTGGACTCGCCATAACCGATGACTGCGATCTTACAGTTGGGGTTATCGCGCAGTTTTTGGGCTACGCTGGCGAGCAGGGCTTTATTGTCCCTGCTGAGGGTTACTGAACGGCCTTTGAAGGTGATGCTGGGCAGATCGCCGATTCCGCAGTTGTGGCCGGGGTGCAGGCCGAGGGAATCGATATAGTTGCGGAGATCTTTGCAGCACTGGGGATCCGGGCATTTACCTACGCCATCAGCATCCACGGGCTGGCACTGGGTCGGGGTGATGAGTTCCTTGTCCTTGCAGTCCGGAACACCGTCACCGTCCGTATCGCGGCTTACACCGTGGGTGTCGACCGGGCAGCCTTTGGGTGTGTTGGGCTCGAGGTCGAACTGGTCCGTAACGCCGTCACCATCAGTATCATCCAATACCGGTTTCGGGAGTTTCATGTGACGGGGGGCGTTGATCTCGTTGTAGGCATAGTCCAGGGGGTTGATCCAGTAAAGGGGTTCAACCGCATGTTTGCCCAAGATATTGTAGTTAAGGCCGATCGAAACGAAATTGTAACGGTCTTTGGAGGTCGTCTGGGCGACGCTGTTAGTTACCCCGGCCGTATAGTTGTTTTGCCATTGCTGGCCATCGAGCAGGTCGGTGGTCGTGAACGTGAATTTGTCTTCTACAGCAATGTTCAACTTGTTGTTAAGTTTGAAGGCGAAGCCTACACCGGCAACACCGCCAATAGTGAGCGGTACTCCGCCGAGCGTAGCGGAAGTGCTGGGTCTTTCGGCGATATGATTCCAGTTGCCCGTGAGTACATTCTTAAGAGCCTTTTGGATCTTGCCTTTGTTCGAATAGTTCTCATCATTCGGAAATTCCTGAATGACGTTACGGTATCCTTGTAAATAGCTGTCGTCCTGTTTATAAAGCGTACCGTAGGTCAGCAGGGCGGGACCACCGAACAGATAGATATTCCAATTGATCTTGGCGCGATGAAAATTGATGTTGCGAATGGAGAACATCCCTTGGATGGACAGTTCATGCACCGTAGAACGATAATTGTAGAAGATCGAGTCGTAGTTGTTGTTGGCCTGCAGCGGAAAGAGATTGGGCTGCGTGAGGGACTGATTTCGGCCGTAGGACTGGCTGTACTGGTAGTTCAAACCTCTGAGGCGGATCCAATCGTATTCGGCGCGGATGGAGAACATATATCCCAGCGCTTTGCGGATATGGAAGCCGAAACCGCCGGTGGGGCCCCAGTTACTGACGGAAGTAAAACCAGAAGTGTAGCCTCCTTTTACCCCAATCTCCCATTCACTCCTAGGCTTTGCCGGAAACGGATATGCGTTATTCAAAAATTCGTTGTGCTGTGCAAGGCGTTTCGTAGGAATGAGTGAAGAGTCCCGTATGTCATAGCTGTTGCCCACGTCCTGGGCCTTTGCATACGACAGACACAGGCAGAGTAACCCGATAAAAAGAGTCAATTTTCTACTTGCCATAACTGAAGTTTATGTGAATGAATGAATTAAACCCTGAGAAGAATATGCTGCAAAAATAAATATTGGTAACCAATAACCAAATTTTTTTAACAATACATATAAAATAAAAATCGTATCAAAAACCCACCGTTAGACAAATGAAATTCACCAAATGCTGCACTTGTAGTAATATTGTTCCACGAATGAAAACAGCGCAAGCTATTTTACGGGAGGAGCTGATCATTTTCGAAGGCAGGTTCAAAGAAGCAGTTAAAAGTCAAACTCCTTTGCTGGACCGGATCATGCAGTTCATTGTCAAGCGAAAAGGGAAACAGATGCGGCCGATGTTCGTGCTGCTCTCGGCTAAGCTATGCGGTCCCGTTAATGACGCGGCATACCGGGCGGCTTCGCTGGTGGAGCTAGTACACACTGCAACGCTCGTGCATGACGATGTGGTGGACGAGTCGCTGGAGAGAAGGGGTTTTTTTTCGACCTATGCCTTGTGGAAGACGAAGATCTCCGTGCTGGTGGGAGACTACTTGCTGACGAGGGGCCTGCTGCTTTCACTGGATCATAACGATATAAGAGTCTTACAGTTACTATCAAACGCAGTGCGGCTGATGAGCGAGGGTGAGCTGCTGCAAATAGAAAAATCCCGGAACCTGAACCTTAGCGAGACGGTTTATTTCGAGATCATCCGTAGCAAGACGGCCTCCCTCCTGGCCGCTTCCTGCGCGTCAGGGGCATTTGCGACATCGCAGGACGAGGCGCTCACCGAAAAGATGCGGCTGTTCGGCGAGAAAGTGGGGATCGCATTTCAGATCAAGGACGATCTTTTCGACTATGGGACGGAAAATGTCGGTAAGCCTACCGGCAATGACATCAAGGAGAAGAAGCTGACCCTGCCGCTGATCTATGCGCTCAACAAGCTGGACAAGGCTACCCGCCGCGAGCTGATCTATATCATCAAGAACCAGAATAAAGACCACGAAAAGGTCCAGCATGTCATCCGGAAAGTAACCGAAGCCGGCGGCATCGAATACGCAATCGGCCGGATGAATGCTTACCGGGACGAGGCGCTTGCCATCCTTCATGAATTTCAAGATAACGATGTCCGTAAGGGCCTCGAGGAGCTGGTTCGCTACACCACGGACAGAAAATATTAACACGCCCGCCCGGGTACTGATCAATGGAAAAACGCTGGAACATAGTACAGGCGGAAACCGCCAAGGTGGAGTCCCTGCAAACGGCGCTGCGGATCAACGAGGTCCTTTGCCGGATCCTGGTGCAGCGGGGTATTACAACATTTGATGGGGCCAAGGCTTTTTTCCGGCCCAACCTGAGCGATCTTCATAATCCCTGGCTGATGAAGGACATGGATAAGGCGGTGGGGCGTATCCTGGAGGCCCTGGGACGGGAGAAGATCCTGGTATACGGCGATTACGATGTGGATGGGACGACCGCCGTCGCCTGTCTTTACCAGTTCCTGCGCGCGCACAGCGATCCGGAATTGATCGATTTTTATATCCCGCACCGTTACCGGGAAGGGTATGGGGTCTCCCGTGCGGGCATCGATCATGCGCATGCGGGCGGGTTTAGCCTCATCGTCTCGCTGGACTGCGGTATCAAATCAGTGGAGCTCATCGACTATGCCGCCGGGCTGGGTATCGATTTTATCGTATGCGATCACCATCTTCCCGACGCGGAACTCCCTGCAGCCGTGGCCATCCTCAATCCAAAACAGGAAGGCTGTCCCTACCCTTACAAGGAGCTCTGCGGTTGCGGGGTAGGTTTCAAGCTGATCACGGCCCTGTGCGACCGGCTGGGGCTGCCGGAAAAAGAAGCGTTGCAATATCTCGACCTGGTGGCGACGGCTATCGCCGCCGATATCGTTCCCGTAGATGGCGAGAACCGGGTGATCGCTTATTTCGGACTAAAAAAGGTCAATGAAGCCCCTAACAACGGGATCAGGGCCCTGATCGAGCTAAGCGGTCTTACAAAGGAATTGAAAATGACCAATCTGGTGTTTATGATCGCTCCCAGGGTCAATGCGGCGGGACGGATGGACGATGCGCGCAAGGTTGTTCACCTGTTTACGGCTATTAGCCCTTCCGACGCGTTGGCCTACGGCCGGGCGCTGCATGCCGACAACACCGACCGCAAGGAACATGACCTGAATACTACCGAAGAGGCGCTGGCATTGCTCGCGGGGGATGCGGAGCATGCCGGCCGTCGTTCGACGGTGATCTACCAGCCACATTGGCACAAAGGGGTAGTGGGTATCGTGGCCTCCCGGCTCATCGAGCGGTATTACCGGCCGACCGTGGTGCTTACGCAAAGCGGCGAGATCATTGCCGGCAGCGCCAGAAGCGTCAATGGCTTCAACGTCTATGAGGCCATTCATGCGTGCAGGGAACACCTGCTGGGATACGGCGGTCATTTCGCCGCGGCCGGTATTACGCTGGAACCGGGTCAGGTCGAAGCTTTCCGCAGTAAATTCGAGGCGACTGTCGCGGCTACGATCCAACCACAGAGCCTGGTCCCGGAGCTGCTTATCGATGCCGAGCTGCCATTCGATTGCATCCGGGATTCCTTTTATAATATTCTCGAACAGATGCAACCCTTTGGTCCTGCGAACACCCAGCCGGTGTTCCTGGCGCGGAATGTGAAGGATCGTGGTTCCCGGATCGTCAAGGAACAACATATCCGGTTCAGCCTGCAACAGGGGGCGGTCCAGGCCGACGGCATCGGGTTCGGACTGGCCGGGAAATTTTCAATCCTGCAAAATGGGGGCCCTATCGATGTCGTCTTCACACTGGAAGAGAACGAATGGAACAACCAGAAGAACCTTCAGTTAAAAGTGATCGATCTGGCCTCCAGTGCAAAGTACTGATTCGCGACGCATTGATTCGCTATGCCTCAAGGATGATCTTACCTTTGGCCTCACCGCCCATGAGATCTACGCTCCTTTCGATAAAGCTCGTCAGGTTGTTGCCTTTCAGCAGTCCCTGCGACAACAGCGCGAGGTCGCTCAGGTTGTGTGCCAGCTTTTCCTGCCTGCCCTTGTCTTCCTGTTTTAAGATGGTTTGGTAGATCGGGTGATTCTCGTTGATCGTGAGCGTCACCTCGTCCGGCATATTGGCGTAAAAGCTTCCCATGCCACCGTTCATAGCTGCCATATCCTTCATGCGCCGCATGAATTCCGGCCGGGTCGCGATGATCGGCGGGGCATCGGCGCTAAGGCCTTTGATCTCTACCGTGGTGTGTAATTCAGGGATCTGCCGGCTGAACAATTCCTTTAAGGTTGTCTCCTGGTCCGTGCTCAGCACGCTGGCGGTGATCTCGGCCTTATCGACAAGGTTATCGGCGATATCGGCGTCTACGCGGGTAAAGTGTACTTTCTCCCATCGCGTTTCCATCTGGTTGATGAACGCGGCGTCGATAAGGGTCTCCAGCCTGACGACGACATAGCCTTTGGCCTGTGCCTGCCGGATATAGCTGTCCTGCTGGACGGGGTTGGTGGTATACAGGATAACCAACTGGTCCTGTTTATTGGTTTGAAGTCCCCCGACGGCTTCGCGATATTCGTCGAGCGTATAGAACTTCCCGCCCCTGACGTCTTCCATTATATGGAATTTGATGGCCTTTTCCAGGAATTTGTCATCCGTCATCATCCCGTACTTAACGAATAGTCCAAGGCTTTCCCATTTCTCTTCGAATGCCGCGCGCTCTTTGGTAAAGATCTCTTCCAGCTTATCGGCCACTTTCTTTGTGATGTGGTTATTGATCTTTTTGACATTGGGGTCACCCTGCAGATAACTACGGCTGACGTTGAGCGGGATATCGGGGCTGTCGATGACGCCATGCAGCAGCATCAGGAATTCGGGAACGATGTCCTTGACCTCATCCGTAACAAAGACCTGGTTGCTATAGAGCTGGATCTTATCCTTTTGCAGCTCATAGCTTTGCTTGATCTTGGGAAAATAGAGGATACCTGTGAGATTGAAGGGATAATCCACATTCAGGTGGATCCAGAACAAGGGAGCTTCGCTATAGGGGTATAACTCCTTATAGAAATCCTGGTAGTCCTGGGGAGTGAGTTCGCTGGGCTTTTTGGTCCAGGCAGGATGGGTATTATTGATCTGCTCGCCTTCGAAACGAATGGGGACAGGAAGGAACCGGCAGAATTTCTTCAGCGTGGTGCGAATACGTTCCGCATCCAGGAACTCCAGGCTTTCATCATTGATATGAAGGACGATATCGGTACCTCTTTCGGCCTTTTCCGCGTCTTCCAATGTGTACTCGGGGCTGCCGTCGCATTCCCACTTGACTGGTTTTGCCCCTTCTCTATAGCTCTTCGAGATCACGTCTACCCGCTCGCTGACCATGAAGGCGGAATAGAAGCCCAGGCCGAAATGACCGATGATATTGGTCTCGTTTTGCCCTTTGTATTTGTTGAGGAACTCTTCGGCGCCGCTGAAGGCTACCTGATTCAGGTATTTATCGACCTCTTCGGCAGTCATACCGACGCCTTTATCGGAGATGGTGATCGTCTTATTCTCCTTATCTAATTGAATGTCAATGGTTAACTCTCCAAGATCGCCCTTGGCCTCGCCGATAGAGGAAAGGGTCCTGAGTTTTTGGGTGGCGTCGACGGCGTTACTAACCAGCTCGCGGATAAAGATATCGTGCTCGCTGTACAGGAACTTCTTGATTATCGGGAAGATATTCTCGGTCTGAACCCGGATGTTTCCTTTTTGCATGGCAATGGTAATTTTGTGTATTCGAATAGCCCGGTGCGGGAATCAAAGAAAATGCCATTCTATGCGGTCCTGACACACTGTCAATGCGGGTTTTGTTTGCTTGTTTGCTTCAAATAAGCTACCTTTGCAGCCCATTTGTTATTTTATCAAACAAGACGGACCACGGGTCCGTCCGGCCGAAGGCCCATCATTAACCGTGCACCGGGGATGGGTACTTTTGGTAACAACCCATCCGGTGCACAATCAAATTAACAGGGATCATGAACAATTATGAATTGATGGTGATTTTTACCCCTGTGCTTTCTGAAGAGGATTACAAAGCCGCTCAGAAAAAATACGCTTCTTTCGTCAAAGATAATGGCGGAGAGATCGTGCACGAAAATCCCTGGGGTCTGAAATCACTGGCGTATCCCATCCAGAAAAAAACTACCGGTTTGTACTGGGTTCTGGAGTACAATGCGCCATCCGACTTCAATGAGAAGCTGAAAATTCAGATTCTCCGCGACGAAACCGTGTTACGTTTCATGGCTACCAAACTCGATAAATACGCCGTCGAGTACAACAACCGTAAGAGAAGTGGCGTACCTACCGGAAACGAAAAAGTGGGAGCTTAATCAATGGCAAAAGCAAACGAGATCAAGTATCTAACGGCGATCAAGCCGGAGAAACGTGCCAAGAAGTTCTGCCGTTTCAAGAAGTATGGTATCAAGTACATCGACTACAAGGATGCCGAGTTCCTGAAGAAGTTCCTGAATGAGCAGGGAAAACTGCTTCCCCGCCGTATCACGGGTAACTCCCTGAAATATCAGCGTAAAGTGTCCGATGCCGTTAAGAAGGCTCGTCAGATGGCACTGTTGCCCTATGTAACAGACCTTTTAAAGTAACCTCACCCTAACCCTTTTCCCGGGTGATCATCCGGCAGAAAGGGGGGACAGTCCGCAGCCGGGGCCGGTGGCGGTTCGCAAGGCGGGATTGGGAAAACGGTGAACAAAAAACAAAAAATGGAAGTCATTTTAATTCAAGACGTCGACAACCTGGGTTCCGCCCACGAGAAGGTGAGCGTGAAGAATGGGTATGCACGCAACTATTTGATTCCCCGCAAATTGGCAGTTGAAGCCAACCCTTCCAATTTGAAACAGCTGGACGAAAGGGTTAAGCAGCTTCAGAAGAAGGAAGCCAAGATGATGGCCGAGATCAACAAGGTCATCGAGGTGCTGAAAGCTTCACCGGTGAAGGTCGGCGCGAAGACCGGCACCAGCGGCAAGATCTTCGGTAGCGTTACTTCGGTGCAGCTGGCCCGGGCTATCCGCGATCAAAAGGGGTATGAGATCGATCGCCGTCGTATCCATATCATCGACGAGGTCAAGGAGCTGGGTACATACAAAGCCAAGGTCGATTTCGGCAACAGCAATGAGACCGAGGTCGAGTTTGAAGTAACGGCTGAGTAAGGCGTACGGTCCACGAAAACGAGTCCGTTGCTAAAATCCGCTAATAAAATAGCTATTTAATTGAAAGCCCGTGATATATTCACGGGCTTTTTTTTGATTATGTCTATACTTTTGCTATTTTCTTAAAAAATATCAAAGCAATTAGGTACAAAATCGTTTTTTCAATGGCATCAGATGGGCTAAAAGCGTGACCAATACCCAATTTCGCCCTTTCCCGTCAAAATTTCCATAAGTAATAAAAATTGCTATCTTTACATAGCTCTCATTTAGTGTTATCGTAGGCTGTCGTAACTTTCAAGAGATTCCTCAGCGTTTGTCTAACAGTAGGTAGAGTTAGTTTTTTTCATTTTTTAATTTTTTGTACAATGAACATTTATGTAGGCAACCTCTCCTGGCAGATGACCGATGAGGATCTCAGAAACCTCTTTGAACAGCACGGTACCGTTGCTTCTGCGAAGATCGTGAAAGACAAAGTTTCCGGTCGCAGCAAGGGATTCGGATTCGTCGAAATGGAAGACGACGGCGAAGCCCAGCAGGCAATCACCAACCTGTACGACAGTGAGGTGATGGGTCGCAAGATCATCGTCAACGAGTCCCAGCCCAAGCAACAAGGCGGCGGCGGTGGAGGCTTCAAGAAAAGAAGCTTCGGCGGCGGCGGTTCTGGCGGCGGCGGAGGTTACAAAAAGGGTGGCTATAACCGCGGCGGTGGCGGTGGTGGTTACGACAGGGATTATTAATCTTATCAATCAATACATCTTTGTTTTTTAAAATCCTTTCCGGTAACGGGAAGGATTTTTTTATTTGGATTCGCCTGCTGCGGATCATGCAAAGGACAAACATCATTTTTCGCTAAACTATTTACGGGTTATCTTTAAGGAAATCAACATTCTGAGAGCCTTATGCAACGCAAATCCTCCCGCCGGGAATTTATCCGCGACACAACTATGGCCACTGCCGGCCTGACAATCCTCAATTTTCCGATCCGTGGCAAAATGGCACCCAGCAATAAAGTTGTTATTGCCGTCATGGGTGTCAACAGCAGGGGTGCTTATCTCGCCAAATCGTTCTCGCAATTGCCCAATGTCGAAGTAGCGTATATCTGTGATGTGGACGAAAGGGCGATTCAGCACGGCCTGGATGCTTTGAAAGACGCCCCCAGAAAGCCTACGGTGGTTCATGATATTCGGAAACTTGTAAAGCAATCCGATTTCGATGCGCTGGTGATTGCTACACCGGATCACTGGCATGCGCCGGCTGCGATCCTGGGTGTTCAGCATGGCAAACATGTGTATGTAGAGAAGCCCTGCGGGCAGAATCCTTATGAAGGCGAGCTGCTGACCAGGGCATTGCATAAATATGGCAAGCATATCCAGATGGGCAGTCAGCGTCGTAGTTTTCCTTCGCTCATCGAGGCGTCGAAGGCGGTTCGCGGCGGGGCTATCGGTAATGCTTATATGGCGAAGGCGTGGTATGCGAACAACCGAAAATCCATTGGCTATGGCAAGAAGGTGCCCGTACCCTCTGCGCTGGATTGGGAATTATGGCAGGGGCCGGCGCCGCGCCGGGACTACCAGGATAACGTGGTGCCCTACAACTGGCACTGGTTCTGGCATTGGGGGACGGGCGAAGCCTGTAACAACGGCACGCACGAGATCGATTGTTGCCGGTGGTTTCTGGGTCTCAACTTTCCTTCCAAAGTAGTTTCTGCGGGTGGCCGATATGCTTTTAAGGACGACTGGCAGACGCCCGACACGCAGGTCGCCAGTTTCGAATTTGCGGAAGGCAAGACCATTACCTGGGAAGGACGCAGCTGCAACCACTTCCCCGTGGAAGGCAGCGACCGGGGATTTATCATTTACGGAGATGGCGGTACGCTGGTGAACCTGGGTGGTGGTGATTATAAGATCTTTGACAACAAAAATAAGCTGGTGAAAGAGGTCAAGTCGGAAGTTGTCGCGGATCCTACGGATCCGGTAGCTGCCAGCGGAAATATGGACCTCTATCATTTCGAGAATTTCGTCGACGCGGTGCGTGGCACCGCGACACTCACCCAGCCGGTGGACGAAGGCGCCAAGAGCGTGCTGCTCTGCCATCTGGCGAATATCGCGCAGCGCACTTCGGGTGTACTTCACTGTGATACATCCAATGGACATATCCTGAATGATCCTGCTGCCACGGCGTTATGGCGGCGGACGTATCAGCCCGGGTGGGAGCCGGTGGTTTAGGCCCGGCCGAAGCAGGTTAGCCGGGAGTGGCTGTCCGGACTAAGGGGGCGATCCGCTGCGGATCAGAGGGTGCGGATCTTGATGCTCCGGAAGCTTACATTGTTTCCATGATCCTGCAGAAGGAGATGGCCTTGGGGCGCCTCGCCGAATTCGTGCCAGATCTTATACTTGCTGATGGCTACGAGTTCCCGGAATGCCTGGGAGCCGCGTTCGTATTCCAGCACTTTTACGCCATTGAGATAATGTTCTACATGATTGTTGGGATAGACGATGATCCTGCCGGTATTCCACTGTCCCATGGGGTGGATGAAGCGCTTTTGTTTTTTGGCCGGGATCAGGTCATATAAAGAGGACAGCGTGCGATCGCCGTTCCTGCCCAGCTTGGCATCGGGGTGGAGCGAGTCGTCGAGGATCTGGTATTCGAGCCCGATGGCGGAGCCGGAATTCTTTTCTTCGGGGGATAGCCGTACAAAATATTTTACCCCGCTGTTCGCGCCGGGTGTCAGCAGGAACTGAAAAGACAAGTCGAAGGCTTTGTACATCTCCGGGGTGACGATATCGCCGCCCGTTCCACCTTCTTTGCCGGTAAGTTCGTGCACGTTGATCATGCCGTTACTCACTGTCCAGCCGGTATCCGGAAAATGATCTTTATAGGCGCCGACCCAGCCTTTTGAGGTCTTGCCATCGAATAGCAGTTTCCAGCCGCTATTCTTCTCGTAGGCGGTAAGGTGGTTGGGGATGTTGTCGACGACGTAGATCCCTTTTGGGAACGGTTTAGGCTGGAGACCGGTGGTTTTTATGCGGATATTCTTGAAATACACCTTTTCGCCGGCGAAGTCGGGATTGCTGACGGCGTGCACCTGCAGGCCGATGAAACCTTTTTTGTCGACGGTGTCTACCAGGTAGGCGACGGCCTGGTCGTTGATCCAGGTCCTGGTCTCGTCGCCGATGCATTCGATGCGGATATGGTTATAAGTTCCTACTTTAAAGGCGTTTTGTGCTTTGGGGTTCAGGGAGCCGGGGTAGAGCCAGTCTCTGCGGCCTTCGTCGTAGATGCCGCCGGACCAGCGGCGCGCGCTGGGATCGATCTCGAACTGGCAGCCATAGACGAGGCCTTTGCCTTCGTGGCCGCGGGGATCATAATGGCTGCGCAGCTGGACGCCGGAGTTGCTGGTGGTATCCATGATCCTGACGTCCATTTCCAGGATGAAATTGCCGTATTCTTTGTTGGTGACCAGGAAGGTGTTGCCGGAGCCCGCGGTTGTGGTGCCTACGATGGCATTGTCTTCCGCTTTATAATCGGCGGTGCCGGCGAGTTTATGCCAGCCGTTGAGGGTTTTGCCGTCGAAAAGGGAGGTCCAGCCCGGCTGTTGTTGTTGGACTTGTTGGGCGAGCCCGAATGTGGTGAGGGCGAGGGCTGCAAGCGTCAGTATCGAATGTTTCTTCATTGGAGGGAGATTACTCGGATAAAGATAAGGAGGTCCCGGGTAATGGCGGGTACTAAAAAATAAAAAAGCCTCATCATTCGATGAGGCTTTCAATAAATATGGCAGCTACCTACTCTCCCGCATTGTGGTGCAGTACCATCGGCCATGAGGGGCTTAACTTCTCTGTTCGG
>DASYZH010000252.1:0-11507 GCA_035946435.1 Puia sp.
GGGGGCGCGGGTGAACGGAGATGGGAGAGCTGATTACTGGCGGATGTTGCGGCGGATGCGGCTGAGGGATTGCGGGGTGATGTCGAGGTAGGAGGCGATGCCGGCGAGGGAGACGCGGTGGGCGATCTCGGGTTGCAGTTCGAGGAAGAGGCGGTAGCGTTTCGTAGAGTCTATACCGTGGAAGCGGTTAGCCAGGTTGATCTTGTCGAGGAGGGCCTGGCGGGTGATCTCGTCGATGGTGGGCTTGAGCCAGGGTATTTTTTTATTGAGTGTGAGGAGGGAGTCTTTGCCGATGGCGCGGACGGTGGTGTCGCAGGCGGCCTGGATGCTTGTGTGGGCGATCGTTCCGTCGTTGAAGCTTTGGAGGATCGTGCAGAACTGGAGGGTCTTCAGAAAAAAGTGGGTGATCTCGATGCCCTTGTCATTAGCGGCCATGATGCGGAGTACGCCATCGCAGATAAAGAAGCGATGCCGGCAGACATGACCGGACCGGAAGAGATAGTCGCCTTCCTGAAAGGTCTTTTGTTCGAAGGCGTCGAGGATGAGCCGGCGGTCATCTGCGTGAATGGGATGATAATTCTGAAGATAACTAATGAGCGGGTCGTCCATAGCTGCAAATATCCTAACTTTAGGGCAAACCACAACATATGCCGTTAGTTACAATCACGCAAGTAAAAGGAAGGACAGCAGAGCAAAAGAAAGAGATCGGAGAAGCCATTCAGGCCGCGCTGGTGGAAACGGGTGTTCCCGCCGCTGACCGTTTCCAGCGTTTTATCGACCTCGAAGCGGAAGATCTTATTTTTGATAAGAGCTATCCCGATCTCAGCAAGCCGCGTACCGGGCAGTTCACGATGATCGAGATCCTGCTTTCGGTAGGCCGGAGTGTGAAGGTCAAGAAGAAGATCCTGGGCAGCCTGGTGACGCAGTTGAAGACCGTGGGTATCGAGCCCAACGATGTTTTCGTGGTCTTCAAGGAAACTTCCTGGGAGAACTGGGCCTTTGCCAATGGAGAGATCCTCCATGCCTGAGGTATATAAACCCCAACATATGAAAGAAGCTGTTTTTACCAAGCATAGCCCTGCGCCGATAGGTCCTTTCTCACAGGCCATCAAGGCGCAGGGCGTGCATCTTTATGTATCCGGGAGCATCGGCATGCAAGATAGCCAGCTCGTTCGCGGCGGCATCAAGGCTCAGGCCGTGCAGGCGCTGGATAATATCAAGGCTGTGCTGGAAGCGGCGGGCTATGGATTTGCAGATGTCGTAAAGGTCAATGTCTATTTGCATGACATGAACGATTTCGTAGCCATGAACGAAGTCTATGCCAACTATTTCCCGCCGCCCGAGCCAGCCAGGACGACGGTGCAGGTGAGCCGTTTGCCCAAGGATGCGCTCGTGGAGATCGACCTGGTGGCGGTGAAATAGATGATTCAGCGAATGAGGATGACCGTTCCTTTGTATGCCTGGTGGCTGCCATCGGCAAATTGCATCAGGATACTATAGACGTATGTCCCCAGGGGCGCCGGCGAGCCGTGGAAGTTGCCATTCCAGCCGCTGGAGGGGTCGCCGGGTGCGGCGTCATGCACATGAAAGACTTCGGCGCCATAGCGGTCATAGACGGCAAAGTCTTTTATCAGGCTGTTCATGGGTCCACCCAAAACATAAAAGTTATCATTGTGTCCATCTCCATTGGGTGTAAAGGCGCCGGGGATGCTTAGTGGCGTATACACGTTGACAAGGATCGGGCCGCTGTCGCTGCAGCCGCCGGGGGCGTCGACGGTGAGCGAATAGAGTGTATTGACAATGGGATCGGCCACCGGGTCGGCGATGGTGGAATCGGATAGTCCGGTGGCGGGGCTCCAGAGATAGCCGGAGACATCGCCGGTGATCACGGGTGTAAGCGTCAGGCTATGGCCGCGCAGGATGGTGAAGACCTGGCCTTTTTCGATGACTGGCCGGACGCCTACGGTCATGGTGATGCTGTTGGATTTGGCCAGGCCGCAGACATCGTCGCTGGTGATCATGCAGGTGATGACGTCACCGGTTTTGAGATTGTTGCCGAGAAAGCCGGAAGTATCGTCGCCGGTGTTGGCTCCGTTGAGGAGCCATTGATAGGTGGGTGTGGCGGCACCGTTTGTGACGGTGGCTTCGAATACAGCCGTATCGCCCTGGCAGATGGGGTCTTTGGGCGTTGCGATGGTCACCGAAGCCGCGCCATGGGGGTCGATCGCCAGGTCGATGATATTGGAGGTGTCCTTTTGCGGGCCTATGCAACCTGCCTGTGTCGACATGATGCAATAGACCTGATCCCCATTTGCAAAGAGATTATACGAATAGCTGGTATTGTCGCTTCCGGCGGGTATGCCGCTGACCTGCCATTGAAAGGCGGGATCCGGGCCGGCATTGGTGGTCTGTGCGGTGAAGGTAATGGGGGTGCAAACGGGTGTGCTGGCGGCTGTTGCCGTGATTTTAATGGAGGGCGGGCGGGCGTCAGGGTCGTTGATATGGATCGTGTCCGACGTCGTCGTATAGCCGCGGATATCGGTGACGACGGCGTAATAGGTACCAGTGTCCGTGGGCGTAAAGGCAGAGTCGATGACGGTGGTGCGTTTGTATTCGTAGAGATTGGGGATGGGGGTGTGATTGGTGGAGACCGTGGGGGGATAGAAGACATTGTTGTAACCTAAAAAAATATCACCCCGGCAATCCATGGTGATGGGGATATTGCCTGGTACGCCTATGGGCAATGCGAAGCTGAATAGCTGTTGGCCCGTAGTGGCGCCGGGCGCCCATTTTTCGACGAAGGCGATGTTCTTGTTATAATTGTAACAGCTGATATAGAAGGTATCGTTGGCATCCGACCAGAAATCGGTTACCAATCGGTTGCCGTCTCTTACGCAGCTACCCGGGATTGCGATACCCGGATAGGTAGTGCCGGCGACGAGCTCCATTATGTTGCTGCCGCTCAGAAAAAATAGATTTCCTGCCGGATCCATCTGTATCTCGTTGCCCAATGTAAAGGCATCGCAAGCTGCCCACGAGCCGGCGGCTGATGCGACGAGCTTAGCGGTAGTTGTGCCCGGAGTGTAGCTGTATATCGTGCTTCCACTGATGGCGGACAGCCAGATATTATTTTGACAGTCGACGAAAATAGCCGTAATGGGGACGGAGAGAGCGGGAACTGTCGAAACGGACATGATCAGGGGAATGTCGGTGTATTGGGCAGACACGGTACCTGCCGGTATCTTCCAGGTAAGGGCAGTCGAGTAGTTAGAAAACTTATCGTTCGAGGAGGTGATATAGACATTGCCGGCCGGATCAACGTACATTCCTTTGGCTCCCCAATCGGTGATGCTGCCCGGAAACCGAACGATCTGGCTCGAGGTCCCGTTTACGTTTATTTTTAGCACACGGTTGACATCGAAGAGGACATAAATATTCCCGGAGTCATCGGTGCCGAGGCGAACATCGCCCAGTCCTGACATAAGGCTATCCAAATCCTGGATGACGGGAATCGATGCCGGCGTGGTGGAAAGGGATTGGGTACCTATGACCGTGGCTATAGCCTGGCCGTTCCGGTACCAGGTGATCTTTTGCATGGCATGCATCGAGGTAGCGATAAGCGAACTCCCAACGCAATAGTCTTTATTGGTAATCAGGGTCACTGGATAACTGCACTGGGCCATGGCCCGCGAACCGATGAGCAGGCACAGAAAAGGGATAAGTTTCAACACGAGGTATAGACAGGCCGGCGGATGAGGGTGCGGCCAAGAAAATGTTAAAAAATTTTAAACATGCGATCCTCCCGACCCATTAGCGGCGGAAGTGTTCGGCCAGCTGCAGGGCCTGGTAAGCGTTGACGATGCCGCCGGAGACCGAGATATCGCTCAGGTGGACGACGAGGCGTTTTTCGCCATGACCGATGACGACGGTATGGCTGGGTTTTACGACCGATTCCATGATAATCTGTTTGACCTGGGCAGCCTTTAGCCTGGGATAATATTCGCGGATGAGAGCGGCGAGGCCGGTAACCACGGGGCTGGCCATGCTGGTGCCGCTTTCGCGGGTATATTTCGATCCGGGGATAGAGGAATAGATCTCTACGCCGGGTGCGAATACGTCTACGCTTTTCTTACCATAGTTACTGAACGAGGCCACGAGGGTGGAGTCGTCGGTGTAGCTGCTGGCCCCTACGGTGAGCCAGGCATCGGCGGTCCCGCTGCTGTCGGCATAGTAGGGATTGGGGAAGTTAGGGTTGTCCGGATCGTCGAGGTCTTTGCCGTCGTTACCCGCGGCATGGACCAGGAGCACATCCTTGCTGATAGCATATTTAACGGCAGAGTCTACTACCGCTTTGTCTTTGGACCAGCCTTTACCAAAGCTCATATTGATGACTTTGGCGCCATGATCGGCGGCATAGCGGATGCCGTTGGCTACGTCTTTGTCCCTTTCGTCCCCGTCGGGAACTACACGGAGGACCATGATGCGAACATTGTTTGCAACACCGTCGATGCCGATACCATTGTTGCGTACGGCGCCGATGATGCCCGCGACATGGGTGCCGTGAAGTGCGTCGGGGCCGGTGACGTCGGCGTTTCCATAGTCGCGCTGGCCGGTGTTGTTGTAATCGTCGCCGACGATGGAGCGGGGATCGTATTCGATGTTGAGATGATATTTGAGTTCGTCCTGGAAGTGTTTGAGCGGAGCGGCGATCCCTTCGCTAACGAGGCTCGAGTAGGACATTCCGCCC
This sequence comes from Puia sp., assembly GCA_035946435.1. Taxonomy (GTDB): domain Bacteria; phylum Bacteroidota; class Bacteroidia; order Chitinophagales; family Chitinophagaceae; genus Puia. The sequence goes on from DASYZH010000252.1 coordinate 4,748, forward strand.
TGCAGGTTGCGCACGAGGATCATCTTGACGTGTTGTTCCGGGCCACTGGCGGGGGTATACGCGGTGAAGTCGGCCACGGTCGGCGAATCCTTCCCCATTTTCAGGACCATCGAATCCAGGATCTCTTTGAAGCGCGAGATACCGTCGACGGTCTGCGTGGCATTGGTAACCGCCTTTTCGTATTCAGCCTGCATCTTCTGGTAGGTGTCATAGCCTTTCTTATATTTATCGGGGATCGTCCCGGCTTTTTCGAGGCTGTCGTAGAGTGGTTTTTGTTCGCGGATGAGGCGGACGACTTCGAGGTTGTCATGGTCCACATCTCCTTTGGGACCGCCGATGTAGTCCCAGCCGTGAACGTCGTCGATGTACCCATCGTGATCATCGTCGATGCCGTTGCCGGGTTTTTCTTTGGGGTTGTCCCAGATGACGGCCTTGAGGTCTTCGTGAGCAGTGTCGGTGCCCCCATCGATGACGGCGACAACCACCGGATGCGATCTTTTATGTTGTAATAATTCCGAGTAAGCTTTTTCGGTGCTGATGCCGAACACGGAGTCCTTTTGGAGGTCCATGTTCTGCCAGTTAGTTTTCTGGGCCTGCGCCGGGCGCAAAAGCACGAGGAGCAGCGCGGTGGCCGCAATCGTCCTGAATGGAAATGTTGTCATTTTACAAATCTAAGGGTTTTCAGGGGAGATGGTTGCTGCGGCATGAGAATTGAGACAGGCTTCCTGAACCAACCCATTTTTAACTATGGCAAAATATGGACAAACGTCAAAAGACAAGGTAGAGAAAGCGTTGCATGAAGAGAAACGTGGCGAGTTGAAGAGTGGCCGCAGCGGGGTAACGGTGAAAAGCCGGAGGCAGGCCATTGCTATCGGGCTATCCGAGGCCCGGAAGGCGGGCGGGAAAGTTCCGCCAAAGAAGGCGGCTTCGAAGAAATCGGCGGCGGGGAAAAAATCTCCGGCGCGAAAGAAAGCGGCGCCTCCGCGGAAAAAGGCTGCCCCTGCACGGAAGAGGGCGACGCCCCGGAAGAAAGCCGCACCGAAGAAGAGATCGGCAAGAAAGCGATGATATGTCTTTCCGGCGGTACGCGGTCAGAAAATCTTCAGAATTGGGTCGTAGCTTTGCTTCCCGAACGCTATTTTGAAAAAGCTCCGACCATATTTCCGCCCGGTGGTTACCTTGATCTCGGACCTGCTGATACTCGGCTGGCGGATTGTCCGTCAATTGATCCTGCCGACTTTGACGCGGAAAGGTAACTTGCTTTCGAGCCTTTTTATGCTTTTCACCGGGCTTATCGAGCAGGTGATCGCTTTCGCCGAGGCCGTTGCGCGCGTACCCCGAACGTTCGAGCTACCGGCCAGGTTCGGGAATGCCTGGGCATTCAGCCGCAAGTACCTTCGTCAAGGCATGCTGATCGCCGCCTGGGCGTTGTTCATTCTGAGCTCGCTCGAATGGACCAGTAGCCGGCCGGCCGTTACGGAGCAAGCGGCCGCCCAACGGACGGTCCAGGAAAAGACGACCGTTGAACAAACGGCGAGTCTTGGGGCAGCAACCAGTCAAAGCCATAAGGCTGCCTTTGCCAAGGACCCGGATGTGCCGGTCGCGCGTCCGCTTGCGGAACATTTGTCGATACCTCCCCCACCCTCATCAAGTCGCCGCTGGCTTTTGCTGTGCACTCTCCGAATCTGATCCTTTGCTGCTACACACTCTCTAACGACCGCATTTCAGCATTTATCATCTCAGCAAAGAATCAAAATGAAACCATTTTTTGGGCTTCTGCTGCTCCTGTGCAGCCGCCCTCTCCTGGCACAACAACGTACCTCCATACATATCATCAACGACGACACCCACCAGCCCGTTCCCGGTGTTACTATCCATATTTCGCCAACCGGCAAGACCCTGGCAGCCGACTCGCTCGGTGTTGCGATCCTGCCGGAGCTGGCACCGGGGAAATATACGCTCACCTATTCAGCTGTGGGCTTCCGGGACAAAGAGATTACTCTTACGTTGCCGCTGGCAGCGGTTATCGTTACCGTGAACCTCGATCCCGACATCGAGACCATGCAGGACGTGGTCATAGCTTCCACCCGCACGAATCAGTTACTGAAGAACAGTCCTATCACCGTTCAGGTGATCGACCGCGAGGACATCGACGAGGGCACCGGTGAGAAACCCAGTAATATTCGCGAGCTCCTCACCGAACTGTCCGGAACGCAGGTACAGACGACTTCGGCGGTGTCCGGCAATGCCACGATCCGATTACAGGGGCTGGACGGCCGGTATACGCAGCTGCTGAAGGACGGCTTCCCGCTGTATGGAGGATTTTCCGGCAGCCTGAGCATCCTGCAGGTTCCCCCGCTCGACCTGCACCAGGTCGAAGTCATCAAAGGGGCAGGTTCCGCACTCTATGGTGGCGACGCTATCGCCGGCATCATCAATCTCATCAGCCGCCATCCCGATACGGCACTCCACTTCGATGCCATCCTGAATCAGACCGACAAGGGAGGCACCGATCTCGGCGCCTTTTACAGCCATCGCGGAAAGCATACGGGTCTGACCGTTATGGGAACCGCCAGCAGGCAAACACCCACCGATGTCAATAAAGACGGCTTTACCGATCTGCCCAAGGTGCGCCAGGGGACGATCGCGCCGACCTTTTTCTGGTATCCCGACGACAGCACAAAGCTGCGGCTGGGCGTGAATGTCTCCACCGAAAACCGCGATGGCGGGGACTTGCAGGCCGTCCGGCATGGTGTTAGCTATCTCCATCCGTTCCTCCAGGAGAACCATACCGACCGGGATTATTACCAGCTTACGCTGACCCATAAGGCGGCGCATCAACAGACGTTTTCGCTGAAGAATTCCGTGGGTTATTTCTACCGGTCCATAGGACAGACCACGGGCGGCGCCGACAGCAGCGCGTCCCCGGTAACCACCGGTTTCTCGGGGGCGGAGATCTCTTCGTTTACCGAAGGCAGCTACAGTCTTATCAGTGGCGCGCATACTTTTGTTGCCGGGGCCGACCTGATCACCGATGAGTTCCAGCCTGCCGCGCCGCACAAAGACCTTGGCTATACGCATAACACTGTGGGCGCATTCGCGCAGGATGATTGGGCGCTGTCTAAACAATTTACCGTCGAGGCCGGTGCGCGTGGTGACGTAGAGCACATCCTTTATTTCCTTCCCCGGCTTGCGCTGTTGTATAAGCCACTGAAGGATCTGAGTTTCCGTTTAGGCGGGGGGCTGGCCTATAAACTACCGACGGTCTTCAACGCCTCGGATGAGGAAGACGCCTACCAGCAGGTCTATCCTATCGCCTCGAGTGTACAGGCCGAGCGGTCCGCCAGCGCGAATCTTGCCGTCGCGTACAAGGGACGCATAGGTGACGACCTTTATTTCACCGCCGACGAGAACCTCTATTATACCCGTCTCGATCATGCGCTGATCGCGCAGGCCGACAGTCTGCAACGCGGCTGGCTATACTATATCAACGCACCTGGTCCGGTTCCGTCCTATGGATCCGAGACAAATGTCCGGTTGACACAGGACGACCTTACATTACAAGTAGGCTACACTTATACGCAGGCGCGGCAGGAATATTTACCAGGCAGTCCACAGCTTCCGCTGACGCCGCACAGCCGCCTGTCCACCAGCCTCGTTTATGAAGCCGAACCCAAATGGAAGGCCGGTGTCGAAGGGTATTACACCAGTGCTCAAACGCTGGATAATGGTGTGGCCGGCCGGGACTTCTGGACCTTCGATCTCCTGGTGCAGCGCGGTTGGGGCCCCTGGGCCGTTCTGCTGAACGTGGAGAACATCACCGACACACGGCAAAGCCGGTTTGGCCCGCTTTATACCGGCACACCCCGGGACCCGGTGTTCAACGAGATCTATGCGCCGCTGGAGGGGCGGGTTATCAGCGTGGCGGTCAAGTATACTTTATAATTACCCAGGGCCCCACATCCGTGGGGCTTTTTTCCTTTTACGGGTCCTAGTAAATGAAGGTATTTTTTTTAACATGAGAAATACCCAAATACGGCGCGTTTTTTGTGCTTTATGCAAGATCGTCGTACCAAAGGCGCCGAATGGGAGAAAGGCGCTGTTTCCGCTCAGCAAATCGTCTTATTCGAAGGGCAGTTACCCGGAGGGCCTGTGATTTGCGTTGCATTTTGATTCTTTATATTTAGCACTATAACAATGGACGACCCTTTTAATCAGTTGTCTGCCACAGAATTACGAAAGCTGCTTATTACTGAAGTCAAGACCTTTGTCGCTTGCCTGGAGACTACCCCGCCGGAAACGCTGCAGGAGATGAGGAATCGATTGATTGCCATCTATAAGACATTGACTGAAAAAGAGCAGCTTGAAATGCTGCCGTTGGTTTGGGGCAGGAATACGACCAACAAACCAGCGGATACCGGGGGTGTTCCCCGCGTGATCGATACGATGGGAATCCTGCGGAAACCGAACGAAAACGGCTCCGCCGAAGCGGAGCCGTCTTGATTAGCCTCAGGGAAAAATCATCCCTTTTTGCATTGGCCGTTTTTGCAGCATTGGTCACATTTCTGACCGGTGCAGTTTTGCTTCGTACAATGCGTACAATCCTGTTTTTTTGTTTTGCCGCCATTTGTGCCATTTGCAAATGCCGCCGGGCCGGCCAGCAATGCGGCCGTGATGGCCAATAAAAATGCCTTTCTCATATTATCTGAGTTAAAATTGTTATGGAATAAATGTTCTGTAAACGTTTTTAAGCTATGCGGTTATGCAGCATTGGGCGGCTTCCAGCAGGAGGCGTGATAGCGATAGATGTAAGAGGAAGACCAGATATTGTATTCTCCTGACGTTATGCTTTGTTTGGGTGTCGGCGATTGTGCCGGCAGGAGGGTTACATAGCAAAAAGGGCAATTTAAGCAGCAGTCGGATAGGGGATTGCACCCTTTCGAAGGGCATTGCTTTTTCTCGGGTTGCGTTGTTCGATGGCAGCAGCTTTTGTTGCTCTTACCGTGAGCTGTCGCCGCTATCGGGCAAGATGGCGAAGACGCCGTCATTATCCGTGGCACCGCCGCGTATTCCACCAGGTAAATCAAGGTGCAAAGAGATAGTATGAGGGCCCGTAGCTGCAAGGGTATGAAGATACGAAATTCTAATGGATGGTATTCGGTTGTTTACTGGCGGCTATTGCACGTGGGCGATGGTGAAGAAGATGAGAAGGCAGCCGATGGCGATGAGGCCCCAGTAGACGTATTTGAAAAAGGCGGCGCCGTGAAGGCGGCGGTTGAAATAGCGGCCGAGGAAGATGGCGGGGATGACGGCGGGAAGGGAAAGGAGGAAGAGTTTGAAGACGGGCCAGCCGAGGAGACCGCGGAAGGCATAGCCGGCGACGCCGAACAGGCTGGCGGGCAGGAAATAGGCCTGGAGGGTGGCGCGAAAATGTTTAGCGCTCCAACCGCGGGCATTGCCATAGACAACGAGGGGTGGGCCGTTGAGGCCATAGGCGCCACCGAGGATACCCGACAGGAAACCGCAGACGAAGAGCCAGCCGCGGCTATCGTGCCGGAGATGGAGCGTGCTGCCGGCCGTTAGTGTATAGCTGCAATACCCGATGATCAACACCCCCAGACCGATCTTGACCCAGTACTCGTTGCCATACAAAAGTACGAGGAGACCGAGGGGAATGCCGAGGAAGGCATAGATGATGAGCCATTTCGCGCTATTGAAATGTATTTCGCGATGATCCTGGACCACGACTACCGAAGCAACGAAGATGGAGATCAGGACGCTCAGCGGCACGGCGACGTCGAGTGGGATGAAGAGCACGAAGAGGGGAACGGCAACCAGCGATTCGCCAAAGCCAAAGGTGGAACGGACTAACGTAGCAATAAAACTAATGGCGATGATGGCGAAAAGAAGCATAATGTGAACTGAGGCCGCAAAGATAAGCCACCCTGCGCTTACTGCCCTTCGAGGATCAAACTATAGTTGTTTTTGCTTATTTTCAACATTCCAGGGCATGGTAGGATAATTTCACGGCCAGAAGATCGTTTCAATAATAGCGGCCCTATGGTCGGCTGTGAAAAGATGACCGCGACCTGCGTACCCCGTCTTTTCCGCCTGGATTCGTAAAAACAAGCTGTTCAAATGATATTATCTTTTGATCCGTTTCCTGAGGTACCATTCCGCCAAACCCTTTTCAGCCTTAAACTGATTGGGCGTAGCACGCCGAACTTCTAACCCCCAGCCTTAAGCCGGGGGCTTTTTTTTGGGGGGCGGGTGATGCGCGCCTTAGCTTACGCCGGCTTGTAGACGTAGACGGCGAAGGTGCCGGGGATGATCTTCCTGGTACCGGGTTCGAATTGAGGGGCGCTGAGGTAGATCTTCTTCGTCTTCCGGTCCAGCGCCATGGTCTTGGCGCGGTATTGTGTTGTGAGTGTCTGGATAACGGAGTATTTATCGGGGGATTCCTGCCTGATGATCGTGGTGGTCGCGTCGCCATTGCTGACGTAGATGAGCCTGGTGGACGGATCGTAGATCACGGCATCGACGCCGGCGCCGATGGGCAGGGTGGTGATGACCTTGCCGGTGGTGGCATCGACCACGCTGAGTCCTTTATTAGTCCGGCAGCCGGTGAAGATACGCTGATGTTCTTTGTCCATGGCGATGCCCGTGGGTCCGCCGCAGGGGGAGAGCGGCCAGGTGGCCTTGACCGTCATGTTTTTTGTATCGATGACCTTAAGGTCGCTGAGGTCTTCGATATTGTTAT
>DASYZH010000253.1:0-46523 GCA_035946435.1 Puia sp.
TTTTTGTGGTAGTCATCCGGATAATTTCACGTCAAGTTACAGAAAGGTTCCGATGAGACCGGTTAAATCTCCCCCAAGCCCAAGCATTTTCCAGACGCGCGCCCTTACAGGTGGAGTTGGAACGCGGCATTCATCGAGACGAAAAATTCACGGGATTAATTTTAGCAGATTTTTGAGGTCGGTATCGGCAATATCGGCCTGCTCGGCCTTATCGTAGATAGCCAATAGGTAAACGGAGTGGTGGATGACTTGAACATAGGTTATGACGCGCGCTCCGCCGGATTTGCCCTTACCTTTGGAGGTGATGGCCAGACGTATTTTGTAGCAGTGATTGCCTATAGGCGTTCCCTGATCGGGCTGCTGGGCGAGGGCGCCGATGAGATCGGCATATTCTTTTTTAAGGGAAGGATATTTCTTAACCAGGCGTTTAATTTGTCTGTCAAACGGCGGGATGGCCAGGACACTATAGTTCATCGAGGAGTTCTTTGGCGGGCCTGGCTTTGAGTTTACCTTGCTTGACGAGATTCATATTATCTACAGCTTCCTTTAACTCTTCGAGCAGTTGCGCCTTGGAGGGGGTCAGGGTCTTTGCCTTGACGAAGGGCAGGTTTTTAAGAAGCTCCATGACAAAACCTGCCTTGTTGTCTTTGATATCGAGTAAAACCTTCATAATCTTGTAATTATGCCGTAATCCGGGTACCATCCAGCTTACGGTTTTTAATCTTCCCGCCTGCTAATTTACTAAAATCTTCCGTTGGCGACGGGTTAAATCTCCCCCAACCTAAACCCCTTCCCCGGCCGCACACCCTTCTCGGTGGCTTGGGGCACGCAGCACTCATTGACGGGATCATGCTCGAAGAAGAGCACATACCCACCAGCCGCAGCCTCATCGAGAAAGGCGCGCTTCTCCTGCATGCTGGTGAGGGGGAACATATCGTACGCCATCGTCCAGGCCATTGGGAAATGCGCGATCGAAGGCAGGAGGTCGGCGACGAAGACCAACGTCTGGCCGCGATACTGCAATTGCGGCAACATCATCGCCGCGGTGTGCCCTTCGGCGAGACGAACGGAAAGACCGGGAAGAAGGGCATTGGCCGAAAGCGTGGTGGGGGCCGACGTGGCGCCGGACGAGACGGGGGCGCCGGCGCTGGCTGATATGGATGCGCCGGGGCTATCGACAAAACGCAGCTGACCGCTTTCCCGGATGGGGAGAATGTTCTCGCGCAAGAAGGACGCCTTTTCGCGGTCGTTGGGATTTACAGCCCAGTCCCAATGGCGCGAGTGCGACCAATATGTCGCATTTCGGAAGGCAGGCGCAAAACCAGAGCCAGACCGAACGATACTCCCGCCGCAGTGGTCGAAATGGAGATGCGTCAGAAGCACGTCGGTGATGTCGTCGCGATGAAAGCCCAAAGCGGCGAGGGAAGAATCGAGCGTGTCGGAACCATGCAGATAGTAGTGCGAAAAGAATTTCGCATCCTGCTTGTCGCCAATGCCATTATCGACCAGGATCAGCTTCCCGCCGTCTTCGATCAGCAGACAACGCATCGCCCAGTTGCAAAGATTGTTCTCGTCCGCGGGCTGAAACTTATTCCATAACGTCTTGGGCACGACGCCAAACATCGCACCGCCATCCAATTTGAAAAAGCCGGTATTGATCGTGTACAATTGCATCGAAAGTAATTTTAAAATGAGGGCTAAACTACCGTCGCAACACCAGCCGCCGCCTCCTGCCGCTGTCTGCGCAGCGCCGCATAAAGATAGCCTATGCCGATAACAAAGAAGAAGATCAGGAAGATCACGGAGTTTTTCATGCTGCCGGTAAGCTCCTCGATAAACCCGAAGCTGAACATCCCGATGACGATGGCGAACTTCTCCGTCATATCATAATAGCTGAAATAAGAGGCCGTATCTTTTGTCTCGGGCATTAGCTTGGAGTAGGTGCTTCGGCTAAGACTCTGGATGCCGCCCATCACCAGCCCTACGCCCAGCGCCAGCGCATAAAAAGAGTATTCGATCGGCCGCTGGTGGGGCTCCAGATCGAGCTCCTCGCGCGAAAGCCGCGCTTCCACGTCGGCCGAGGCCTTGTCATATTCGACGTCAGAAAGCGAAGCCTTCCGGTCGGCCAGATCTTCCTGCTCCTGTCTGATAGAAGCGATGCGCTCGTGGAAATCGTGCAGATGCTCGGCCATGCCCGCCGTGATATACGCCGACACGCAGATCAGCACCCAGAAAACGACGACGCCCATGAGTACCCGCATGTTGCCATAGCGCGCCGAAAGCCGACTCATCCATACCGCCCCGCCGATAGCGATCAGCTGGATGAAAACGATCGTGAGGATCAGCTTCGTTTTATCGAGCCCGAGCAGCTTGGTGCCGAAAAGCGTGGCGGCCATCATCACCGTTTGGACTCCTATGCTATAACAAAAGAAGGCCCGCAGGAAACGTTTCAACACCCCTAACTTGCGCACTTCCCTGTAGACTTTCCGAACCTCGACGAAACCCGCCTTGAATACATTGGTGCGGACCGTCGCGACCCGGGTTGTTTTGGGCAGTACCGCAAAGGTCATCTGCGCAAAACCGGCCCACCAGATGCCTACCAGCAGGAAGGTCAGCCGCGAGCCTAGAAACGGATCGGACTTGATCGTCAGCACCAGCACGAAACCGATGAGCTGCAGGATCACGCTGCCGATATAGCCGAAGGCGAAACCTTTGGCACTGACCCGATCCTGATCCTCCGGCGCGGCGATCTCGGGCAGATAGGCGTTATAGAATACCAGGCTGCCGACAAATCCCATGGAGGCCAGAATGAAGCAAAGGACCCCCAACCATACATTGGCGCCATTAAAGAAATATAAAGCAGAACAACCCAGCGAACCCATGTAGCAGAAGAACTGCATAAACCCCTTTTTGTTACCGCGGGTATCGGCAATGGAAGTCAATATCGGGTAGAGCAGGGCGATGATCAGATAGGCCAACGCGAGCGAATAATCATACAGCGCGGAATTGATGAAACTATGTCCAAGGAAATGAACGGTGTCTCCTTTAAAGACATGGTTCGTCGCGAGCGTGAAATAAATGGGAAAGAAGGTCGTAGTGATCACCAGGTTGTACACCGAATTGGCCCAATCGTACATGGCCCAGCCGGTAATGACCTTTTTGGAGGCCGTCACTGTCATATAATGCCCCTCCAGAGTAAGAACAGCATTAGCAGTCCGACGACTATGCGGTAATAACCCCAGGGCTTGAATCCATATTTCTTGATGAAGCCGATAAAGAACCGGATCACGATGATGGCGACAAAGAAGGCGACGATACTGCTCAGGAGCAACATCGACGCGTGGGACTGATTCAGAACGTCAGGATGCTCTTTGTGCGTGTCCCATATTTTCTTGACCGTAGCCGCCAGCATCGTCGGCACCGCCAGGAAGAACGAGAATTCGGCTGCCGCCTTGCGGGTGAGCTTTTGGGTCATCCCGCCAACGATGGTTGCAGCGCTGCGGCTCACTCCCGGCAGCAGGATCGATAAGACCTGGAAACAGCCGATCTTGAAGGCCGCGGCATTGGAGACCTGCTTTTCATCGTCGATCGTGGGGTTCTTGAACCAGCCATCGACGAACAACAGGATGATCCCACCACCCAGCATCACCCAGGCGATTAAATAGAGGTTGTCCAGTGCCCGATCGATGTGTTTGGCCAGCAGTGCCCCAAAGATCAGCGCAGGGATCACCGCCACTATCAGCTTGAGATAAAAGGAAAACCTGGAAAAATCGAAGAACTTCCGCCAGTACAGGACCACGACGGCCAGGATGGCAGGCAGCTGGATCACGATGTCGAAAAGTTTCGAGAAATCATCGTTTGGATCTACCCCGATCATAGGGTTGACAAACTTCATGTGGGCCGTAGAGGATATGGGGAGAAACTCCGTGAGCCCTTCTACGACACTCTGGATGATGGCCTGCGTTATGGTCATATGGATGGCTTATACCTTGTCGGCTGCTTTCTTGTCCTGCTTGAAAATGGCGAAGATCTCGATCACAAACCCGCCCAGGATGAGGATGGGGGCCAGGGTTATCCTTCTAAAGCTGTATATCTCGCTGGGATTGAATACATTAGGGTCTTTGCTTTTACCACCGCCCATCAGGATCAGCCCCAGGGCAACTGCGACGAGCCCGATCGCCATCCACTTGTAATTCTCTTTTCCAAAGAGGGGGGTGTTGGGCTGCTTATGGGCGGGAGCCGCCTTAGCCTTGGTGCCCTTGGTAGCGGCTGCTGGTTGTTTCGTCGTTGCCATGATACTGTATTGGGCCTGCAATATAAGGTTTTAGTACAAATTCTCGCCGAAATCAATACAAGTCGTCGAGTTTCATTTTGAGGTATTTCACCACGCTCCGGTGCGTGCTGATAAAGCTGATACAGATGCCCAGCAGCACGATGACCACGAAAAGCACCGAAAGCAGGGTATAATCCCGTAGCGCCCGGATCTCGGGCAGGTATTTTTCCGAAACGAAGATCACGCCGAGGATGCCGCCGATGGCCAACAGCCCGCTGACCGCTCCATTGATCAGGGCCCGGATGTCCATGGGTTTGGCGATAAACCACCGCGTGGCGCCCACCATCTGCATGGTCTTGATGAGAAACCGGTTGCTGAACATGGCCAGCCGGATGGTATTGTCGATCAGGATAATCACCAGGATGGAGATAACCACCGCCACGCCCAGGAGTATAAAGCTGATCTTCCGGATCATATCATTGAGGTTCGACACCAGCTTCTGGTTGTACTGGACTTCGCTGACGGCGATATTTTGCGACAGATCGGCCTTGATCTTGTTCAGGGAATCGGGATTGGCATATTCGCTCCGGATACGGAAATTGACGCTCGCCGGCAGCGGATTCCTGTCGAGCACCGTGGTGAAATCCGAGTTGCCGTCGGAAAGGAATTGTTTTTTGGCGTCCTCTTTCGTAAGATATTTCCAGGACTTGACATAGGGCTGTGCGGCGACATATTGCACGAGGGTCGCGCTGTCTTTGGGCGAAATGTTTTCCCGGACATAGACCTGCACCTCTACATTCTCCCGGAAATTCTCACCCAGCCGGTTCGCATTGATCACGATCCAGCCTAACATGCCTAATAGAAAAAGCACGAGAGAAACGCCTACAATGGCCATGAAATACGAAGGAGTCGAACGCTTGGCATACCCTTTTCCGAATTGCGCCATGAATACCTGTTTTATTGGGTTAGTATCTACACAGCGGTCTCGGTGCAGGCCGCCGCTGACAAAAATAACGTATTTTTGTCCCTTTCATAACGATCGGTTTGCCCGCATTATTTCAAAGACAAACAAGCTTTTAACTTTTTCCCAACACGAGAAGAAATCTAGAACATGGAGTACCAATTCGGCGATATCGAAAAAAAGTGGCAACAGCGATGGACAGACACAGGAGCCTATACCGTCACCAATGATACCTCCCGTCCCAAATATTATGTCCTCGACATGTTTCCCTATCCCAGTGGCGCAGGTCTGCACGTCGGCCATCCCCTGGGCTATATCGCCAGCGATATCTTCGCCCGGTACAAACGCCTCAAAGGCTTCAATGTCCTTCACCCCATGGGCTATGACGCCTTTGGTCTTCCCGCCGAACAATATGCCATAGACCATGGCATTCACCCGGCCGTTTCCACCGACAGCAATATTTCCAACTTCCGGCAGCAACTGGACCGGATAGGGTTCAGCTTCGACTGGAACCGCTCCTTCCGGACGGCTGACCCGGACTATTATAAGTGGACTCAGTGGATCTTTCTCCAGCTTTTCGACAGCTTCTACGACAAACGCGAGAACAAGGCCGCCCCCATCGAATGGCTGGTCCGCTTTTTCGAGAAAGATGGCAATGCCAGCCACCCCTGCCCCGGAGATGCTTCTGTAAAATTCAATGCCGTGGAATGGGCCGGCTTTGACCACGCCCGCCAGCAGGAGATCCTCATGTACTACCGCCTGGCCTATTGCGGCTATGGCGAGGTCAACTGGTGCGAGGCCCTGGGCACCGTACTGGCCAACGACGAGGTGATCAATGGGCTCAGCGAACGCGGCGGCTACCCCGTGGTCAAGAAAAAGTTGCGTCAGTGGTATCTGCGCATCACGGATTATGCCGATAGGCTGCTCACAGGTCTCGAGACGGTGGACTACAGCGAAGCGATGAAGGAGATGCAGACGAATTGGATCGGCAAGAGCTTCGGCGCCGAGATCGATTTCGACATCGTCGGCCGCCCCGCCACGGAGAAATTACGCGTCTATACTACCCGTCCCGATACCCTTTTCGGCGTCGACTTCATGGTGATCGCCCCCGAACATGCCCTGCTCGAGACCATCGTAAGCCCGGGGCAAAGGGCCGCCGTAGACGAATACTTCATGTATGTGAAGAGCCGCAGCGAACGCGAGCGCATGGCGGAGAAAAAGATCACCGGCTGTTTCACGGGGGCGTATGCGCTGCACCCCTTCAGTGGATTGCATATTCCCATTTGGACATCGGAGTACGTGCTGGCCGGCTACGGCACGGGCGCCATCATGGCCGTTCCCTGCGGTGACGAGCGGGACTTCAAGTTCGCCCGTTTTTTCGACCTGCCCATTACCAATATCATCGGCGAACATTTCAACGGCCAGGAGGCCAATCCTACTAAGGATGCGGTACTCCAAAATAGCGGTTTCCTTGACGGGATCGTAATGAAGGACGCTATCCTCATCGCCATTCATCACCTGGAGAAAAAAGGCATCGGCAGCCGAAAGGTCAATTTCCGCATGCGCGACGCCGCCTTTAGCAGACAACGTTATTGGGGGGAACCGTTCCCTATCGAATGGAAGGATGGCATCGCCACGCCGCTCCCGGAAGACCGGCTGCCGCTCGAATTACCACATATTGAAAAATACGGCCCCGGCCCCGAAGGGGAGGGTCCACTGGCCAACGTCCCCCAATGGACGGCCCGGCACCTGGAGACCAATACGATGCCCGGATACGCCGGGAGCAGCTGGTATTTCCTGCGGTATATGGACCCCCATAACAACGAGACCTTCTGTAGCCGTGCGGCCTCCGACTATTGGGGGCAGGTAGACCTGTATATCGGCGGCGCCGAACATGCCGTCGGCCACCTGCTCTATAGCCGGATGTGGACCAAATTCCTTTATGACCGCGGCTATATCGGTCACGACGAACCCTACAAACGCCTCGTCAACCAGGGTATGATCCAGGGCAGCAGCCGCTTTGTCTACCGCCTCGAGCTCAAAGGTTCGGGGAATATCGAGGAGTTATCCAAAGCCACCCCCGTATTCGTTTCCGCCGGTGTTGCGGCGTCAGCGGGAACCGCTGAGGCACACGACCTGATCACCATAGCCGTGCAGGCGATCTTCGGCGATCCGTCGATCGCGCTGGAATCCTTCAGCGTCTCGCCGCTTCATGTCGACGTCAATATCGTAGACGGGGTAGAGCTCGACATGGACGCCTTTAAGAATTGGCGTGGGGAATATGCCGATGCCGAATTCATCCTGGAAGAAGGCAAATACATCTGCGGCGTGGAGGTCGAAAAGATGAGCAAACGGCTCTACAACACTGTGAACCCCACCGACCTCGTCAATAAATACGGCGCGGACACCTACCGGATGTACGAGATGTTCCTCGGCCCGGTGGAACAAAGCAAGCCCTGGGATACCAAAGGGATCGAAGGCGTTCACCGCTTCCTTCGTAAGCTCTGGCGCCTCTTTTTCGACGAGACGAAGGGCAAGCTCTGGACCGACCAAAAGCCTACGGAACAGGAATACAAGACCGTCTACCGCACGATCAAAAAGGTGGAAGAAGCCACAGAGCGGTTCTCCTTCAACACCGGCGTCAGCGCGCTGATGATCGGCGTCAACGAGCTCACCGATCTCAAGACGCATAAAAAGGAGCTGCTGGAAAAGCTGGTCGTGATCCTCACCCCTTACGCGCCCCATGTGGCGGCGGAGCTTTGGGAGCACCTGGGTGGCGCCGGGTCCGTGCTCGATGCGCCCTATCCTGTAGTGGAGGCAAGGTACCTCGTGGAATCGGCCAAGAATTATCCCATTGCCATCAACGGGAAGACGCGGCTGGAGCTGAATATCGCGCTCGACGCAACCCAGCAGCAGGTGGAAGCCATTGTTCTGGCCGACGATACCGTGAAAAAGTGGCTGGACGGGAATATTCCAAAAAAGGTCATCTATGTAAAGAACAAGATGATCAATGTAGTTGTATGATATAGGAAAATTGCTTAATTTAAGGGAAATGGCTTCTCTGATCGCAATATTGGACCGGCATCGCGCCAATTACCATCCTGTTGTGCCTTTCGACACGACGAAGGATCGGCTTTTTACCTTCGACTTCACCGAAAATAATACCAGTCTTTCCCCCGATTCAATTGCCAATACGGATCGTTTCGCCACGTGGATCAACCACACCCTGCATCAGCATCACGCCCGCTATGGTATCGGAGGTTATGGGGAACATCGGACGCTTTATGCCCGCAGCGCACATTTTGACCAGCCGGTGGCCAGCCAGACGATTGCCGGGCCGGCCGCAGCCGTCATCCAGCCCACGGGTTCGGGGCAGCCTGCCCGCTCAGCTCGCGCCGGGAGCGAGGCGTCGCGAACCGAAATCGCGTCACCCGTCACCACCGCTGCGGAATCCGAGCCCCGCCGGCTTCACCTGGGCGTCGATATCTGGGGACCCTCAGGAACCAAGGTCATGGCCCCGCTCGACGGCATCGTACACAGCTTTGCCTTCAACAACAATGACAGCGACTACGGCGCCACGATCATCCTGACCCACCACCTCAATGGAGTAGGCTTTCACACCCTCTATGGCCACCTGAGCCTCAACTCGCTCAAAAACCTCCACGAAGGACAGCCCGTGAGCAAAGGCGAAGTGATCGGCGAATTCGGGATGCGCTTCGAGAACGGCAACTGGCCCCCGCACCTCCATTTTCAACTTATCGCCGACATGCAGGGGTGGAAAGGCGACTACCCCGGCGTTTGCCGTTTTTCCGAGCGGATGCAGTGGCTGGCCAACTGCCCCGACCCGAATATCATTCTCCAGATGCTTTGAACGGCTTTATCACCCATTGCGCCCCAGCCTTGAAACCCGTGGGGCCCGGATGGTCACGCATCAGCCCGTTGAGCCGGTAAAAATCGGCCAGCTGCCGCGTCATGATCGCCTCACCGGCACCGGGTTCGATCAGGTTATCCCCCTGGTCCGCGCCATAGCCACCCAACGCGGCGCTCCGCACATCGGCGACATAACCGGGCCAGCTACCCTGGCTCCAGGTATACCCGAACAAAAAGGGCTGCACCTCGGCCAGCTCCATTTGCTTTTTCCATTCGAGGCCCAGCTGTACAAAGAGCTCGCCGGGACACACGGCGATGGCGATATTTCCACCTATGAGCAGTGTGGACAAATGGACATCGTAATCCAGCTTTTTATTGAACCGGCCGGTGAAGTGCATCGAATCCTCCATATACCGCAGCTCCTGTCCGGCTGATGCGACGGGCAAACTCTTCGCTAACTTTATCGCCTCGAAGGCGAGCAATTCGCCTGTGCGTTCCATGGGCGCATAATCGGTTTGAAAAGGATCGTCCGGCCCCTTGCGCCGCGAGCTGATCTGCAACGACTCGATATTGCCACCCGCACCCTGGATAAAGAGGCAGTTCACCCCGCCGCCGAATGCTTCTTCGACCTTGCGGCAGGCGACACCCGGATAATCGGCGCTTACGGCATAGTTGAAACACACGATATCGGCATGACACGCATAGTTCATAAGGATCACCCTCGGCTCGCCCTGCTGATCGTCGATCCGGATCACGCCCACCTCGGGGTCGACGGGCCCAAAAGGGATTCGTTCGGGGTTCTCGCAGGTATAATGGTCATCGGAGAACCATGACTCACGGGCATGCCCATCCTCCCGGACGATCAGCCGGTTGAAACCCAGCTGCGGAAAAGTCCTGCGCCCCGCCGTGATACGGGCGGGAAAAAGATGCTGCATGGCTTCGCCGACCGCCTTGACGATCTGGTCCTCATAAAAGGCCGTAAACGGGTTGCCCTGGAACGACCGTTTGCCGCCGGGCTGCGGCTCGCTATGGTTATGCGAAGAAGAAAGCATCAACCGCGTGATGCCGTATTTCTCGCGACAGATCTTCTCCAGGCGTTCACTGGTAAAGACGGCGAGATCGACGGCCACAAATGCGACCCGGACATCATTGTCCTCCAGCACAAGGCTGCGGGCGTAGATGGAGTCGTGAATGGGCTCGTCCGTTCGCGGGGTAATGTTGACCTTGGCGGTTCCTGCCATTAGCGGGCCGCCCGCCCGGGCTTGGCAAAGGGCAAATACTCCTGCCAACAACAAAAAAGCATATTTCATATAGCAAAGTTTAGAATTCAGAGACTGTATTGACGGGATGCGCTCTTGTACTTGGTGGTGAAAATGCAATCCATGATCCCGGAGCCCTCCAGCGGAAAGAAGATCGTTTTCGAAGCACCCGGCGCCAGCTCGAAATGATGGACATCGCCTTGTTGCGTCCCGTTGACATATAGCGTGACCTTGCCCACATCGGTGAGATTGCCGCGGTTCGTGACGAGGACCGGCGCCTCGGGCCGGTGCGTGAGCGAGTCCATGCGAATATCCCCGGGTGTCAGGGTGAAATCGGCCTTATAGGCACGCGTGTAATCCAGCGAGTCGTTGACGCCCTCCGAAGCATCCCGGTATCCCACGCTATTCTTGATCCGGTCCGCCGCCGTAAACTCGGGGCTCCTGCCGCCTACCATGATCCGGAACTTACCGGGTTCGACCACCCTGTCCATATTATCGTTCAACAGCGAGAGCTGGTACGGCGTCAACGTAAATATGACCTCGCGCGACTCGCCCACGGCCAAATGGATACGCTGGAAATCTTTTAGCTCCATGACCCGGGTCTTGACACTGGCATACATGTCCGTGACATAAAGCTGGACGACCTCGTCGCCTTCGCGTTTACCCGTATTGGTAACCGTGGCACGGACCTCCACTGTCCCATCCGCGTTAGGAGTGACCTTCTCATCGGAATACCTGAACCGGGTGTAGCTCAGCCCATACCCGAAGGGATACAACGGCTTGAAGGGCATATCCACATAATCGTAACCACGGCCCGAGGTCTTGAAATTGTAGTAGAGTGGGAGCTGGCTGACATCGCGCGGGAAAGTCATCGGCAACCGCCCCGCGGGATCGTAGGCGCCGAACAGAACGTCCGCCGTCGCGGGGCCGCCTTCCTCACCGGGCAGCCAGTTCACGAGGATGGCCTGGCAATGCGCCGCAGCATAGCTCAGATTATAGGGCCGGCCCGACTGTAATACCAGCACCACGGGTTTGCCCGTCCCACACACGGCTTCCAGCAATTTCTCCTGCTCGCCCGGCAGGATCAACGTGGCATAGTCGCGATTTTCGCCCGAGGTATTGCGCACATTGTGGATCGCTTCGCTGGTGGAGGCATCGCCGAGGACCATGACGACTACATCGGCCTGTGCGGCTGCGGCCAGGGCTTTGCGCGGATCGAGGGAGTCGCCCCAGGCAAAATCACAGCCCTTTTCATAAAGGACCTTCGTTCCCGGACGCACCGCTGCTTTGATACCCGCGAGTACGGATACCAGCTGCCCCGGCTGCAATTTTGGGGTATAGTCTCCCGGCTGGAGATCGTCCGCGCCGGGACCGATGACGGCAATGGTCCTTGTCGCCGGCGAAAGCGGCAGCAGCGCATCTTTGTTCTCGAGCAGGACAATGGCCTCCCGTTCGGTTTGCCGCGCCAGGGCCTTGTGCTCCGGGCTATTCCAGCCGGGATAGATCTTGTTCCAATCGAGTGGCTGGGAGGGGTTGTGTTCGAAATAGCCGTTACGGAACATTACGCGCAGCAGGGTTCTGCAAGTGAAATCCAGATCTTCGCGGTTAATGCCGCCACTACGTGCAGCGGCGATCACGGCGGGGTTGTTATAGGTGTCGCCACAGTTGGTGGCGATGCCGGCGGCCAGCGCCTCATTCGCTGCCTCGACCTGATTATGGGCTGTATAATGTTTGCGGCTGGTGAGATTGGCAATGGCCCCGCAGTCGCTGACGATGAAACCGTCGAAACCCCACTCCTCCCGCAGGATGCCTTTCAGCAGCTCCTTGCTCTTGGCTATGGGTACGCCCAGGAAATCGGAATAGGCCATCATGATCGACTGACAATGATATTGCTCGATGACATGCCGAAAGGGGACGAGGTGGATCTCGCGGATCTCCCTTTCGGATAACCCGATGTCGTGAGAATCACGGCCGCCCATCACCGCACCATGCACCGCAAAATGTTTCGGCGTAACGATGAGTCCCTTCGACTGATATCCTTTGATCCAGGCGCCGCCGATCTCCGAGACCAGCACGGGGTCTTCACCGTAGGTCTCTTCACACCGGCCCCACCGGGGGTCCTGCGCGACATCCAGCACCGGCGACCAGGCCTGTACCGCATGTGCGCTCACTGTCTCGTCACCTATAGCCATGGCCACTTTTTCGATCAGTGCCTTGTCCCAGGTTGCGCCCATGGCGATGCTCTGCGGAAAGATCGTCGCCCCGCTGCCATAGGAGAACCCATGGACCGCTTCGACTTTCTTCATGGCCGGAATGCCGAGCCGCGGGATGCCCGGGATACCCCAGCCTTCCCGCAAGAGTTCCATCTTGTCGGCGGGCGTCATGGCCGCGAGCAGGCTCTCTACCCGCTGGCCGACTGGCATCGACGCATTCATCCAGGGCCGGCTTCCCACTGCGGCATTGGTCCCCACGTCCGCCAGATGCACCTCGACCACCTTGATCCTCCGATGAATAGCCCGGCCCCGGAGCACCAGCTTTACAAACGCTCCATATTTAGCAGCAAAAGACAAAACCAGCGGCCGGCCGGCCCCCACCGAATAGTTGACCACCTCGCCCGGATTCATCGGATCGTAGGTGATGTATAACGCAACATGCCGTTTGAGTTCGATCGAAGTCAACCCTGCGGCATCCAGCGATACCCGGTCGACATTCCCCGGCGTCTGCAAGGTGAGAAGAATAGAGGAATCATTTTCAGTGGTCGTAGCAATATTGCTGTTTTGCGCCCGGAGGGTGAACGTGGCTAACAGACACAGGCAGGCTAATCGAATGGCTTTTCTCATAGTACAAAAGAAGGCCCACGGGATTAATTACCGCTTAATTCCTGCTTAATTAGCGATTAACTCACAACAAAGCCTTCACTATCTCTTCCCACTCCTGTTTCAGGCCGACACCAGGCATCGTTTTCCCTGCCCGGTGGTACCAATAACCGGCATTTCCCTGATCGCCTTCTACCCGGTGCAGATAGGCATGCACCCAGGAACCCTCGCGGGTAGGAACATCCTGCGCTATAGCATGCGCTTGATCCCAGTCGCCTTTACCGGCATACCATAACGCCGCCAGGCTGGACGCAACGTCCTTGGGTGGTGACTCACCAGCCATGCTGGCTTTAAATTCTTCGAAGTTCATGTATTGTTCCGTTTTGCGTAACCGAATTTCTTTTTGCGGGAGCCCGATGCTATAGCCCTGAAGAGCCTGTGCCCCCGGTCAAAGGTACGGTCCTTACGGCTGACGGATCATCTTCGAAACACAAAAAAGAGTAGGTTTCAGCGGCTCGCCGAAGCGAACTACGACGTGCACGTGGGCGCCATGGGTGGACTAACGGGGAAGCTCATCCCCTTCTCGCCAGCCTGATCTGCGCCAGCCAGCCCATGACGGGCTTTCTCGTCTGGTGGCTGAAAAGAAACCGGCCTCGCCCGAGAGGGCAAAACCTCACAAAAACATCACATCCACTGGTATAATTATTGCTTACCTTAGAGGATTCTGCCAATTTGCGGCAGGCGATCAGCAATGGTATGGTTAAATATGACGCTATCATAATCGGCTCAGGGCAAGGTGCTAATCCATTGGCGAAAAAGCTCGCGGCTGCAGGCTGGAAAACGGCCCTGATAGAAAAGAAATGGATCGGCGGATGTTGTATCAACGTCGGTTGTACTCCCACTAAGACACTGATTGCCAGTGGCCGCATTGCCTACCTGGTGCGCAGAAGCGCAGATTTCGGAATTCATACGACAGACTGGTCTGTCGATATCGAAACGGTGATCCGCCGCAAGAATGCGCACGTCCTGCAAGCCCGTGAATCTACTACCAAAAGTCTGCTGGAAACACCTAATCTGGACGTTCATTTTGGAAGGGCCGTTTTCACGGGCCAAAAAGAAATTATGCTGAGTCGTGACGATGGATCGAGTGACACCATGACGGCGGAACATATCTTCATCAATACCGGTACGAGCCCCGTGATCCCTCCCACTCCCGGGTTGTCGTCGGTGAACTATCTCACGTCGGATACGATCCTCGATCTGTTGGAGATCCCTAAGCATCTCGCGATCATCGGTGGGAGTTATATAGCGTTGGAGTTCGGCCAGTTCTACCGCAGGCTGGGCAGCGAGGTGACGATCCTGGAAGCGCACGATCGTTTCCTCGTCAAGGAAGACGAAGACATCTCGGCCGGGATCAGGAAAATATTGGAAGACGATGGTATCCGCATCCTCACCGGTGCGAAGGTGAATAACGTAACGAAGCAGGGAGATGCGATCGGGCTCGATCTCGGAACGCAAAAGATTACCGCCTCGCACCTGCTTGTAGCCACCGGCCGGTTACCCGAGACCGCCGCCCTCAACGTAGCGGGTTCCGGCATTGCCGTCGACGAACGCGGTTTCATCAAGGTCAATGATAAGCTCGAAACGACTATTCCGGGTATCTATGCATTGGGTGATGTCAAAGGCGGTCCGCAGTTCACCCACGTTTCATACAACGATCACCTGCTATTGTACAAGAACCTTTTCGAAAATGGCAACGAGAGCATTGACGGGAGGCCGACGCTTTATTGTATGTTTACAGACCCGGAGTTGGGTAGGGTAGGGTTAACGGAGAGCGAAGCCAGGGCCCAGGGGATCAAGATAAGAATAGCCAGGATGCCCGCCTCCCATATCGCACGTGCCTGGGAGAACGACGAGACGCGAGGGCTGCTGAAGGCCATCATCGACGCGAATACGGGCAAGATCCTCGGAGCGGCCATGCTGGCGGAAAACGGCGGTGAGCTCATGACGATGCTTCAGCTGGCCATGATGGGTGGTATCACCTACGATGTGCTGCGGGATACGATGTTCGCCCATCCGACCTTCGCGGAGTCGCTGAATAATCTGTTCTCCCGGCTGGAGGAGTGATCGGCAGGTGATCCGGGATCAAAAAAACATGATCGAAGTAAAAAATATCACCAAAACTTTCGGCGCCTATATTGCCGTAGACGATATCTCCTTCACGGTGCAGGAAGGGGAGACGGTGGTCTTTCTGGGTTCCAGCGGTTCGGGCAAGACTACCCTGCTCAAGATGATCAACCGCCTGCTCGAACCCGACTCCGGAGAGATCCGCATCGATGGCCGGGGCATCGTCGACCAGCGGGTGGAAGACCTGCGACGGAAGATAGGATATGTGTTCCAGAACACCGGATTGTTTCCACATTATACGATCGAGGAGAACATCGCTACCGTGCCCCGGCTGTTACGCTGGGACCGGCAACGGATCGCGGAGCGCACGATCACGCTTATGGAGAAATTGCAACTGCGCCCGGAGCAATACCTTACCGCTTATCCGCGGGAGTTGAGCGGCGGTCAGCAACAGCGGGTCGGCATCGCCCGCGCCCTGGCAGCGGACCCGCCCATCCTGCTGATGGACGAACCCTTTGGCGCCCTCGATCCCATCACCCGGTCCAATGTCAGGAAAGATTTCAAAGAGCTTGACGAACTCCGTTCCAAGACCATCGTCCTCGTGACGCATGATATCCAGGAAGCTTTCGAGCTGGCGGATCGCATCCTCCTGATGGACAAAGGCAGGATCGTACAGCAAGGAACACCCGACGAGCTGCTGTTTCGGCCCAGCGGCGACTATGTGCGTCAATTCCTCAAGGAGCAACGGTTCCAGCTGGAAGCCGAACGCATTGCGCCGGGCGACTATCCCGCACTTATCCGGGCATTCGATCACTTCAAGACCAGGGAAAGCTGATGGAGCAACACGAAAGCCTTTGGCTGTTCCTGCAACAGCAATCGGGTAAGCTGCTGCAGCAGACGATACAGCACATCGGATTGACCTTTATCTCGCTGCTGATCGCCATACTTATCGGGCTGCCGCTCGGCATCTATATTACCCGCAGTAAACGAATGGCCGGTGTCGTCCTGGGCGTCGCCGGCATCCTGCAGACGATTCCCAGCATTGCCTTACTCGGCTTTATGATCCCCTTATTGGGCATCGGCCCCATCCCTGCGATCACCGCGCTTTTTCTCTATGCGCTCCTGCCCGTGATCCGTAATACCTACGAAGGCATCAACGGCGTCGACGCCGGTGTCAGGGAAGCGGCGACAGCCATGGGCATGACTCCGCTTCAACGATTGCTCCGTGTCGAGCTGGTGCTGGCCTTTCCCGTGATCATGGCCGGTATCCGTACGGCCACGGTGATCAACGTGGGCGTGGGCACGCTGGCCGCCTATATCGCAGCCGGTGGCCTCGGAGAATTTATCTTCGGCGGCATTGCCCTCAACAATACCAATATGATCCTGGCTGGGGCCATTCCCGCGGCCCTGCTCGCGATCCTGCTCGATTTCCTGCTGTCGCTCGTTCAGCACACCGGCAACAAAGGACGACGCCGCGCCATTGCCTTCCTGCCCGTGGCACTACTGGTCTTCTCTTCTTTCTCTGTGATCCCCATAGGTTACAGCTCGCGGCTGCTGGCCGGATTTACCCCCGAGTTCATGGGCCGCAGGGACGGCGACATCGGGTTACGCACCGTATACGGCCTCCATATCCGCACGGTGGTTATCAGCGATGCGGTGATGTACAAAGCGATCTACAATCATAAATTGGATGTGATCAGCGGGTACAGCACCGATGGCCGGCTAAAGGCGTATGATCTCATCGTCCTCGACGACGACAAAAAGATCTTCCCGCCGTATTATGCCGCACCCGTGATCCGTAAGGAGGTGTTGACCAAATACCCTGAGCTGGCACCGGTGCTGAATAAGCTGGCCGGCAAGATCAATGATTCCCTGATGACGCTGCTAAACTACAAGGCCGAATATGAAGGCCAATCTCCGCAGCGCATTGCAAGGGATTTCCTCACCGGGCAGGGGCTGTACCGGACGCCGGGGACCGGCAACAAAGGGATGGTAATCCTGGGGTCCAAGATATTCCCCGAGCAATATATTCTGACGGATATGTATGCCATGCTCATCCGCGGGTATACGGACCTGCAGGTGGAAAGTAAAACCGGCCTGGGCGGAACAAAAATCTGTTTTGAAGCGTTAACTCATGGACAAATTGATATGTATCCCGAATACACCGGAACCGCACTGCTGGCGATATTGCAGCCTCCTCCCGATGTGGCCGGCCGTCTGGCCACCAGCAGGGATAGCGTATACAATTATGTCAGCCAAAGGTTCGACCGGGAATACGGGTTGACCTGGCTGGAACCCATTGGATTCAACAATGCTTATGCCCTGATGATGCGTCGCAGCCAGGCACGACAATTGGGCATCCAGACGATATCGGATCTCACTAATTACTTAAAAAAAGAGCGATAATGACCCTCTTAGATCAATACCGCGCCGTCCGGAAGGCCAGCGAAGACATCTGTCGCCCGCTGCAGAAAGAGGACTATGTGGTGCAACCCGTTGTGGATGTGAGCCCGCCCAAATGGCACCTGGGGCATATTACCTGGTTCTGGGAGGCCTTTGTGCTCACTGCCCATTTCCGGGGCTATCGTCCCTGCAACCCGGACTATAATTTTGTATTCAACAGCTATTACGAGACTATCGGCGCCAGGGTGATGCGTACGGATCGCGGCAACCTTAGCCGCCCCGGGGTGGACGAGATCTATGTCTATCGAAGATATGTAGACGAGGCGATGGAGAAGCTCATTTCCGGTGGCGTAGGTCCCCAGCTGGAGTCGCTGATCACGCTGGGCATCAACCATGAACAACAACACCAGGAGCTACTCTATTCCGATATCAAATACATACTCGGTCATAACCCGCTTTTCCCCGCTTATTCGGACAAGGACCTGGTGGGTTCGGTACAGCCTTCGGCGCAACCCGAAGCGGACGTTTCGCCGGCGGTCGCCGCACGGCAGATCGCGGATGGGCAGCCTGCCACCTTTCTTTTTATCCCGGCCGGCATCTACGAGATAGGTCATGCCGGTAAAGGTTTTTGCTTCGATAACGAGCTGGCCCGGCACAACGTCTATCTCAACGACTTTCGCATTGCCCGTGACCTGGTCACTAACGGTGAGTACCTGGAATTCATCGAGGCAGGAGGTTATAGCAATTTCGTGTGGTGGCATGCCGAAGGCTGGGACTGGGTAAAAAAGAACGCCGTAGGCGCGCCTTTGTATTGGCACCAGATCGACGGACAGTGGCAGCAATATACGCTGGCTGGATTACAGCCCCTCGACAGGCGGCAGCCCCTGTGTCATATCAGCTACTATGAAGCCGCGGCCTATGCGGCCTGGAAAGGATGCCGCCTGCCTACGGAATTGGAATGGGAGGCCGCAGCCGACGAATTCGCCTGGGGAAAAAGGTGGGAGTGGACAGAGAGTGCCTATCTGCCTTATCCGGGATTCGAAAAGGCCCCGGGGGCGATCGGCGAATACAACGGCAAGTTCATGGTCAGCCAAATGGTGCTTCGCGGAGCTTCCGTAGCCACGCCGGAAAACCACAGTAGAAAAACATATCGTAACTTTTTCCATCCACCGCTAAGGTGGCAGTTCACTGGCATCAGACTTGCAATGTGAATTGATCGCGCCATTTTGTTCTAACAACTAAAAACAAACCAAAGGTCTATGTTGTCTGTTACCACCGCTACGCTGGCAGCGCGCAGGAGCGCTAATTTCCGCAAAGATGTCCTGGACGGACTGCGGGCAGAGAATAAATACCTGTCGTCCAAATATTTCTACGACGAGACGGGGGACAAGCTCTTCCAGCAGATCATGGCCTGCCCGGAGTATTATCCTACCCGGTGCGAAATGGAGATCATGCAACACCAGAGTGCTAAGATGGCGCAACTCTTCGCCGAATACAGCCCCGCTTTCGACCTCATCGAGCTCGGCCCCGGCGATGCTTCCAAATCCTGGTTCCTGCTGCGCGAGCTCCAAAAAGAAAAGGCGGCCTTTACCTACTATCCCATCGACATTTCCTCGCAGGTCATCGGTTGGCTGGAAGACAAATTGCCCGTGACGCTCCCGGGTATCCGCGTGCAGGGACTTAACGGCGAGTACATGGAGAAAATGCACCAGGTGAATACCTTTTCCCCGAACCGGAAGATCGTGCTTTTCATGGGCGCCAATATCGGCAACATGACCGTCGCCCAGGCGACCCAGTTCTGCCGTCAACTGCACGACCATCTTCAGCCCGGTGATCTGCTGCTCATTGGCTTCGATCTCAAGAAACATCCGCGCACGATCCTGGACGCCTATAACGACCGGCAGGGGATCACGAGGGCCTTCAACCTGAATCTGCTTCGGCGCATCAACGATGAGCTCACCGCCGACTTCGATCCGGATCAGTTCGAACACTATCCGGTGTACGATCCCGGTACCGGCGCCTGCAAAAGTTATCTCGTCAGCCGGGTCGCACAGGAAGTGCATATTGGCGACAAAACGATCTTCTTCCGCGAGAACGAACCCATCTTTATGGAGATCTCGCAAAAATACAACCTGGAAGAAACGGAGCTGATGGCGGTGCAGGCGGGTTTCGAGCCCATCCATACGTTCTTCGATAGCAAAAAATGGTTTGCGGACGTGCTGTGGCAGCGCCAGGCGTGAGTCAGGGCGTTGCAGCGGCGGGACGGAGTCCGTTACGCCGTCAATCTCATGGCGGCGCCGGCGGCCGTAGACAGCTCCTGCTGAATGGTCATCGTTTTATCCTTGTTGTACCAGCGCTGCAGCTCTTCTTTGATCTGGTGATACTCGACGCCATCCGCCTTCAGCTGCAGGAAGATGGCCTGGAGCGGAGCGGGACGCGGACCCCAGGTAAAAAGCTCTTCGGCCGTCGTGGTATCGATGCCGATGAGCTTGGGAATGCTTCGGCTGACGCCATTGGTAAGATAGCGATCCATCAGGGCGGGATTCTCGTCGCGCAGCAAAAATTTTAGCCCGATCAGGGGATTCAACGTTGCAAGCGCATGCATCACGGGCACGCTCTGGGCCGCATCGCCACACCAGGCCTCCGTGAGCACCAGCCAGGTTTGTGGCAGGCTGATGTTTCGGATAAGGGTCTCCGCCAAAGGCAACACTTCGGTCAACTTGTCCAGCCGGTGCATCCGCTGCTGGTTGAGCTGCGTATAGTGAACCATCGCTTCCGACTGGTCGGGACCCGTGGTCCGGCCTTGCGCCACCAGATCGGCGATAAGCGCGGAGTAGGCCTCATACGAGATGGCTTTTTCGAGATAAGCAGATTCTATTTTCCTTCCGGCGATGGGGGTTTCCATGTGGCTTTAGTTTTCGTTGTAAAGGTCGGTATTCTCCGGCGGCTTTTCAGTCGGCTTTCGGACATTTGATCCGGGCCTAAGCTTATCAGCCATGGCTGTCAATAACGGGCACATCAGCCCCGCTTGTTCTCCCAACAGTGCCTCGCATCGTTTTCTAAACAAAGAGTCACATTCCGATATCAGCGGTTCCATGTGCCAGGCCTTGTCTGTGGCTTGCACCATGCGCGTGCGGTCATAAGTGAATCGAAGAATAAATCCCTTCTTTTCGAGTTTTTCCAGAAGCCTGGTCACCGTACTCGGGCTAAGGAACAAGTTTTGGGCAATCACCATCGGGCCGGTGACCTGGGCATAATACAGCAGGTAATATAACACCTGACCAAGGCTGGGCGAGAGGCCGGTAGGCTTCCAGCATTCCAGGGCGAGCTTTTCGATCTCCCGCTCCAAAGCACCGACAGCAAAAAAAAGAGAATCTGCGAACGGGCTGTCTACCGCTTTTATCCTTTCTACCGCTTCCATACACACTTTTTATCTTCACCTGCCCTGCGAGAACACCAAATTGGGGACGCGAACGGGTGTTTTAAAATTACTTTTTCATCTTTGTATATACAAATCAATTTCCTTGATACGCGTGCATTTTTGGACTAACCAATCCCTTTATTTCTCAATCATTTGTTTTGGGACTATGGATCGTCTGTGGCAAAAAAATGCATTTGTATATACAAATGTTCAGGAAATCTAAAAACACCCCTTTCCAACCCCGCTGATGCGGTATATTTGCCCATGCCCAATCTCAATCTCAACAATGAAAAAAGCGGTTTAAGCGCCTCGGAAAAGGAGTTTGAGAACAATATCCGTCCGGCGGCCATCGACGATTTTTCGGGGCAACCCCAACTCATTGAAAATCTGCGCATCTTTATCAAGGCGGCCAAGCTGCGTGGCGAAGCCCTGGATCATATCCTTTTTCACGGCCCGCCCGGCCTGGGAAAGACGACCCTTTCCCGCATCGTCGCCAATGAGCTGGGCGTGAACATCAAGGAGACCTCAGGACCCGTGATCGAGAAACCCGGTGATCTGGCTGGCCTGCTCACGAACCTGGCGCCCAACGATGTCCTGTTCATCGACGAGATCCACCGGCTGAGCACCGTGGTCGAAGAATATCTCTATGCGGCGATGGAAGACTATCGCATCGATATTATGATCGACAGCGGACCCAACGCCCGCAGCATCCAGCTGTCCATCTCGCCCTTTACCCTCGTGGGCGCCACCACGCGCAGTGGCCTGCTCACGGCGCCGCTGCTGTCCCGGTTTGGTATCAAATCGCGGCTGGAATATTACAACGCCGATACGTTGCAAAAGATCATCCTCCGCTCCTCCACTATACTCCAGACAAAGATCACCTCCGACGCCGCGGCCGAGATCGCACGCCGCAGCCGCGGAACTCCCCGTATCGCCAACGGCCTGTTACGCCGGGTCCGGGATTTCGCACAGGTCCTCGGCAATGGGGTCATCGATCTCGGCATTACGCAGCATGCGCTTCGGGCGCTCAACGTCGATGAGCATGGGCTCGACGAGATGGACAACCGCATCCTCTCGACGATCATCGACAAATTCAAGGGTGGTCCCGTGGGGATCACGACCATTGCCACGGCGGTCGGCGAAGAAACGGGTACGCTCGAAGAGGTATACGAGCCCTTTTTGATCCAGGAAGGTTTTATCATGCGGACGCCACGGGGGCGTGAAGTGACACACAAAGCCTACGAACATCTGGGCAAGAAAAAACCGGGCAGAGAAGGCGAACAGCTGATGTTCTGATTATTTCTCGGCGCTGATCGGCACAACGAGCCTGAACCCGTTTCCGTGTATGTTCACGATCTCGATCTGATTATCGTCCTTGAGATATTTCCGCAGCTTCGCAATATACACATCCATACTGCGGCCGTTGAAATACGTATCGCTGCCCCAGATCTTCTTCAGCGCCTGCTCCCTTGGCAACAGGTCGTTCATGTGCTCAGCCAGCATTTTCAGCAGCTCGTTCTCTTTGGGAGAAAGCGTTTGCGTCTGGCCTTTATGACCCAGCTCCCGGAGCTTGGGATTGAAATGGTAGGAACCCAGATCGAACTCTTTATTGTCCGACTCCTTGTTCAGGTCGTCGTTGCGTTTCAGGATCGCCTTGATCTTGAGCAAGAGTACTTCGCTGTCGAATGGTTTTGTAATGTAGTCATCTGCACCCAGCTTATAGCCCTGGATGATATCCTCCTTCATGGTCTTTGCCGACAAGAAGAAAAGTGGAATGTCCGGATCGACGTCGCGGATCTCCTCGGCCAGCGTAAAACCATCCATATGCGGCATCATGATATCGAGCAAACAGAGATCGAATTTTTCGCGTTGGAACGCCGCCAGCCCCAACCGGCCGTCCCTTTCCAGCGTGACATCGAAATCGCTTAGTTCGAGATAGTTCTTCAGTACCATGCCTAAATTGGGATCGTCTTCACACAACAATATTTTGGGTTTCTTTCCTTCCATATATCATGATTTTGTATACAAATAAAACTAAGTCACTGCCTGATTATCAGGCTGTCGCAATAATGTTTTGTTAAACCATCGTAATTTTGCCGTTATGCATCTCACTTCAGACAATAAATTTAAGAAACTCGTCGTAATTGGCGATCGTGTTCTCATCCGGCCTTCCCAACCCCATGAACGCACGGCGTCGGGTTTGTATCTGCCACCCGGCGTTCAGGAGCGGGAGAAGGTGCAACAGGGATATGTGATCAAGACCGGACCGGGATATGCGATTCCAATGCCGGTAGAGGAGGAGCCCTGGAAGCACCAGGATGAGCAGGTTAGGTATATTCCATTACAGGCCAGGGAAGGAGATATTGCCATCTTCCTGCTGAGCGGGGCTACGGAAGTGCTTTATGAGGGCGAAAAATACTTCATAGTTCCCCAGAGCGCCATCCTGATGCTGGAACGCGAAGAAGACATTTGATCGTGAATCCCCTATCTTTGTCGGCCCGGAAAGGTGAATCCGGGTCTTATTTAGTAAAAAAAAGCATGGACGCAAACTTCAATCCTGACAAGCAACACACATTAGCCTCATTAACAAGTATTTCCGGTACAGGCCTGCATACCGGCATCAAGGTGGATATGACCTTGAAACCCGCTAATCCTGGTTTTGGCTTCCAATTCCAGCGCGTCGATCTGCCCGGTCAGCCGGTGATCAAAGCGGACTGCGACCTGGTGACGGATACCTCCCGGGGTACCACCCTCGAAGAGAACGGCGCCAAGATCAGCACGGTCGAACATATCCTGGCAGGCCTGGTGGGGATGGGTGTGGACAATTGCCTGATCGAGATCAATGGCCCTGAAGTACCCATCATCGACGGCAGCTCGCAGCCTTTCGTGGAGATCATCGAAGAGGCCGGCGTCCTCGAGCAGGATGCCGCCAAGGCCTGGTATACCATCGATACGAATATCACCTACTACGATGAAAAGAAACGGGTGGAGATGATCGTGATGCCGTCGATGGAATACAAGGTCACGACACTCATCGATTTCAACAGCCCTGTGCTCGGAACGCAGCATGCGGGCCTTAAATCCATGCGGGAGTTCAAGGCGGAAATCTCTCCCTGCAGAACCTTTTGTTTTCTCCACGAGCTGGAGATGCTGCTGGAGCACAATCTTATCAAAGGGGGGGACATCAATAATGCCATTGTGGTGGTCGACAAACCCGTGACGCAGGAAGAAATGAACCGGCTGGCCAGGGCTTTCAAGCGGGATAAGATCGAGATCAAGAGCGAAGGCTATCTCAACAATCTCGAACTGCGGTTCCCCAACGAGCCGGCCCGTCACAAGCTGCTCGATATCATTGGCGACCTGGCGCTTATCGGCTATCCCATCAAAGGGCATATCATTGCCAACCGTCCCGGCCACGCGACCAATGTCGAGTTTGCCAAAAAGATCAAGCAGTACATCAAGAGGAACAAGCATCTCAAGAATACCCCCATTTACGATCCCAATCAGCCGCCTGTCTTCACGACCTCACAGATCGAAAAGACCCTGCCCCACCGCTTCCCCTTCCTGCTGGTAGACAAGATCATCGAACTTACGGACCGGCATATCGTGGGCATCAAGAATGTCACCTTCAATGAGCCTTTCTTTGTAGGCCATTTCCCCGGCAATCCCGTGATGCCCGGCGTCTTGCAGATCGAAGCCCTGGCGCAAACCGGCGGCATCCTCTGTATCAACTCCATGCCACAGGGGGAATACGATACCTACTTCCTCAAGATCGACAACTGTAAGTTCAAGGCGAAGGTCGTCCCGGGTGATACGATGATCCTCAAGATGGAGCTCATCAATCCCATTCGGCGCGGTATTTGCGAAATGCGTGGGACAGTGTATGTAGGAAATAAGATCGCCACCGAGGCGGACCTGATGGCCCAGCTGGTTAAACGGTCGTAAACAGAAGTTTATTTCCGGTAATTGTGTCAAATAAGTTTATTTTTGTGGAATGCCTGCCTACGACGCCGTAGCTGGCGGGAGCGTTCTCAGCACTTATTATGAAGAAATCAGCAATCCACAAGGAAGCCGCAATAATGATCCAAGAAACTGAAAATCAATCAATTGAACATCGACTGATCCACCCTCTTACGTCTGTTCATCCCGATGCGCGTCTGGCGCCCGATGTAAAAGTGGACCCGTTTACGATGATCCATAAAAATGTAGAAATTGGGTCAGGCACGTGGATCGGCAGCAATGTCACCATTATGCCGGGTGCAAGGATCGGGAAAAATTGCCGGATCTTCCCGGGAGCCGTAATATCTGCTGATCCTCAGGACCTTAAATTTGATGGCGAGGATACTACCGTCGAAATAGGCGACAATACCACCATCCGCGAATTCGTGACCGTTCACCGTGGCACGCGGGACAGATGGAAGACCAGGGTAGGACGTAATTGCATGATCCTGGCCTATAGCCATATCGCCCATGACTGTATCATCGGTGACAATTGTATCTTGAGCAATAACTCCCAGGTAGCAGGACACGTTGTCCTGGGCGACTGGGTCATCCTCGGCGGGATGTGCGCCATCCACCAGTTCGTACGGGTAGGTTCCCATGTGTTCCTCGGTGGCGGTTCGCTGGTCGGAAAGGACATTCCCCCTTATATCAAGGCTGCCCGCATGCCGTTGAGCTATTCCGGCGTCAACTCCGTGGGCCTCAAGCGCCGCGGTTTCTCTATCGACAAGATCAATCACATCCTCGATATCTACCGCGTCATCTACAACAAAGGGATGAATACCAGCCAGGCGCTCGAATTCCTGGAAGAAGAATTCCCTGCCAGCGACGAACGCGATGAGATCGTAGGCTTTATCCGGGAAAGCGGCCGCGGCATTATCAAACGCTACAGTAAATCGAGCTTTGATGAAGATTACGCTGATTGATGCCGGTAAACGGTTCAACCGCGAGTGGATCTTCCGTCATCTCAGCTACGAATTCAGCACTGGACATAGTTATGCGATCACCGGGCCCAATGGCTCCGGAAAGTCTACGCTCCTGCAGTCTATTGCCGGCGCCATCGGTGTCAGCGAAGGCCAGGTAAACTACGCGGCTGCCGGTCCAGCCACGTCTGCCGGCGCCATCCCCCCCGAACATGTCTATCGGCACCTTTCGCTTGCCGCACCTTATCTACAGCTCATCGAAGAAATGACGGTCACTGAATTCCTGGGGTTTCATGCGGCATTCAAGTCTTTTTTGCCCGGCTATTCCGCTGCCGACATCATCAGCCGTGTGGGTC
The DNA here is from genome assembly GCA_035946435.1 of Puia sp. Classification (GTDB taxonomy): domain Bacteria; phylum Bacteroidota; class Bacteroidia; order Chitinophagales; family Chitinophagaceae; genus Puia. Next base: position 26,409 of record DASYZH010000253.1, read on the forward strand.
TCGCGACGGCAGCCCACAAACAGATCCGCTATTATTCCTCGGGCATGAAGCAGCGCGTCCGGCTGGCCCAGGCCCTTTTTTCCGACACGCCCGTAGTGCTGCTCGACGAGCCCTGCACCAATCTCGACGTCGAAGGCATCGAGCTCTATCGCAGGCTGATCCGCGAGATAACCCTGGACCGGATCGTGATCGTCAGCTCCAATGATCTGCAGGAATATGATTTCTGCGAGGAAAGAATTAATATTATGGGGTATAAATAACCCGGAAACGCCGCCTAACGCTGACTCGCGATGAGCAGGTTGAGGTCCGTGTACTTCAGATCGAAGCGCTGGCTGAGATGGAAATTGGTGAGCGCCCCCTTGAACAGATAGATACCGCTCCGCAGATGGATCTTGTGCCATACCAGGTTTTCGAATCCCCCTTCCTCCCCCGCTTCTAATAACAACGGCATCAGCACGTTGCTGATGGCATGCGAGGCGGTCCGGGCAAAACCCGATGGGATATTCGGAACACAGTAATGGATGACACCATATTTGGTGAAGACGGGATGCTCATGCGTGGTGATCTGAGAAGTTTCAAAACAACCGCCGCGGTCGATGCTAACGTCAATGATCACACTGCCGGGTCGCATGTTGCTCACCATCTCGTCCGTGACGACCACCGGCGTGCGGCCGCTTTGTGAAGAAAGCGCCCCGACGGCGATCTCGCAGGTCTTGATCTGTTTGGCGAGGATGCGTGGTTCGATCACCGAGGTCCACATTCGCTGGCCGATATTGTTTTGCAGGCGTTTTAAACGGTATACGCTGTTGTCGAACACTTTCACCGAGGCGCCGAGCGCCAGCGCCGCGCGGGCGGAGAACTCGCCGACGATGCCCGCACCCAGGATGATCACTTTCGTGGGCGGGATGCCGGAGATGCCTCCCAGCAGCACTCCTTTGCCGCGGTTGGCGGAGCTGAGGTATTGACCCGCGATCAGCATTACCGCGCTGCCGGCGATCTCGCTCATGCTGCGAACGATGGGATAGGTGCCGCTATCATCCTTGAGGTTCTCGAAAGAGATGCCCGTGATCCGCTTGTCCATCATCTTCTGCAGCAGGTCCGCTTTCATCGCACTGAGATGGATGGGCGAGATGATGATCTGGTTCAATTGCAGCATCGGCAGGTCCTCTTCGATCACCGGGGCGCTCTTCACGAGGATAGGCGCCTTGAGCACTTCCGATTTATCGTAGCAGATCCGCGCGCCGGCTTCGCTATAGTCCTTGTCCCGGTAATGGGAAGCCTCACCGGCATTGTGTTCGATGAGCACTTCGTGTCCATTGCTTACGAGTACACCCACCGCATCCGGCGTCAGCGCAATCCGATTTTCCTGGAAAGCCGTTTCTTTGGGGATGCCGATATGCAAGGGAATGCCTTTGGGCTTGACGTCCAAGGTTTCTTCCAGGGTTTCGTAACTGAACGAGGTGCTGATGACTGGTTTTTGCTGCTGCGCCATAAAGTAAAGTCCGTCAAATTACAATTTAAAATTCGATTTTAACCCTTGAAACCCACCTTCACCCGATAATTTTGCGGGTATCAGGGTCCAGGACCTCCAGCCGGACATGCACTGTGTCGGGCGGAAAAATATCCGGGGCCCGCTCGGGCCACTCCACCAAGCAGACATCACCGCTGTAGAGGACGTCTTCAACGCCTGCCCGGATGGCTTCTGTTTCGTCCTTCAGCCGGTAGAGATCGATGTGAAAGATGCGTCCCCCGGGATAGCGGTATTCGTTGATGATGGAAAAGGTCGGGCTTCCTACCGTGTCGGTGACGCCCCTGGCTTCGCAAAGCCCGTGGATAAAAGTCGTTTTTCCTGCCCCCATGTTCCCATGAAAGGCAAATACTGATCGCAGGGGGTAGGCTTGCCAAAAGACGCTTGCGGCGTGTGCAATGTCCTGCAATTGAAAACGGAGCTCCATGGGCGCAAAGATAGTGTAACTTTGCATGTTACTCTCGGAGAGAATATATGGAAACCATTAACTGGAAAATAGAAGGGATGAGCTGCTCAACCTGCGCACTTACCGTAGGCAAATACCTCGAGAAAAAAGGCGGGCAGAATGTCAGGGTGAGCCTGGCCAGCGGCGACGTCAGCTTCGATGTCACGGGCAGCGTCGACCGCGGACAATTGCAGAAGGGTATCGCCGATCTCGGATATACGATCGTCGCGGAAGAAGAAGGAGCTGCCCCGGCGAAGCGCCGCCCGCCCATGAATCGGCATCTGCGGTATTTCCTGTTCTGTGCGCCTTTCACCATTGTGTTGCTGGGACACATGCTCGGGGGCAATGCTCCCCACTGGCTCATGCATCCCCTGGTTCAGCTGCTGCTGTGTCTGCCGGTATTCGTGGCCGGCATGCTCTTCTTTGGCCGCAGTGCCGTGAAGAGTCTGCTGAACGGCCTGCCCAACATGAACGTTCTTATCGCCCTTGGCGCCACCGCCGCCTTCGTCTACAGCCTTACCGGCACCCTACTGCAGCTGGGGCCCGACTATCTTTTTTATGAGACCACGGCCTCCATTATTACCATAGTCTTTCTCGGCTATTACCTGGAGGATGCTTCCGTGCAGGCTACTCAACGGTCGCTGAAGGCGCTGGCCTCGACACAAAAGACGATGGCCACGATGATCGCCTTCGATGACCAGCACCAGGAGGTCCTGTTTCCCATGGATAGTGCCCAGCTGCACAGCGGCGACCTCATCCTGATCCGCACGGGCGAACGGATTCCCGCCGACTGCAAGATACTCTGGGGAACGGCCGAAGTCGACGAATCGATACTCACGGGTGAAAGCCTGCCGATAGCCAAAAATGCCAAGGATGGGCTTATCGGCGGCAGCCTGCTGGTGTCCGGCAGCGTGAAGGCACAAGTCACATCCGCATCGAAAGATAGCGTCCTGGCCGGCATCGTCCGGCTGGTCAAACAAGCACAGGGCGAGAAACCACCGGTGCAGCAACTGGCGGACCGGATCTCGGCTGTTTTCGTGCCCGCGGTACTGGCGCTGGCGGCCGTCACTTTTCTCGGCAATTACTTTTATCTGCATGAACCGGGCATCGCGTTGATGCGCAGCGTAGCGGTACTCGTGATCGCCTGCCCCTGTGCAATGGGCCTGGCCACGCCCGCCGCGATTGCTGTGGGTCTCGGCCGGGGCGCCCGCAACGGTATCCTCTTCCGCAATGCCCGCCATCTCGAGGCATTCCGGCATATCCGGCAGGTCATATTCGACAAGACGGGTACGCTGACCACGGGAGCGTTTACTATCGGCGCCTCGCAGCACGATCCGGCGCTGACGACGGAACAATTCCGCGAGATCGCTTTCTCGTTGGAGAAATATTCCGGTCATCCTATCGCGAAGTCCATCACGAAAGAGTGGAAGCCGGGAGTCGGGCCTTCCACCGGCGAACCACAGGTTCGCCCTGCCACCCTCCGCTGGGCCCGGGTCGAAGAGATCAAGGGCCTGGGTATGCGCGGCGAGACAAAAGATGGCGATGTCTACTGGGCGGGGTCTCACCGGGTTGCCGAAGAACTCACCACCGACAAGACCCATAATGTCTACATCGTCCGCAACGACCAACTGCTGGGAACCATCGACGTCGCCGACACTATCCGGCCGGAGGCTGCGGACGTCATCCGGTGGCTGCGTGACCATGGTATCCGCACGGTGTTGCTCAGCGGCGACCGGCTGGAGCCATGCCGGCAGCTGGCCCAAACGCTAGGAATCGAAGAAGTGCTTGCGGAGCAATCTCCCGAACAAAAGCTCGCGCAGGTGACACGGCTTAACGAAGAGGGGGCGGTCGCTATGGTCGGAGACGGTATCAATGACGCCCCGGCTCTTGCCCGCGCCACCATCGGCATCTCGATGAGCGACGCCACCAATCTCGCCATGCAAACCGCTGATGTGGTGCTGATGAACCGGGGACTGCGGCAAATGCCTGCGGCACTCAGCCTGGGCCGGCATACCTTTGCTACCATCCGCGGCAATCTGTTTTGGGCTTTCATCTATAACATCGTTGCCATACCGGTGGCTGCGCTGGGTCTGCTGACACCCGCCGTGGCGGCGCTGGTCATGGGCTTTAGCGATGTGATCCTGGCCCTCAACTCGCTCCGGTTGTATATAAAAAAATTGGTCTGACGTCATGGATACCCGCAACGCCCCGGCAGGGGCCGACCTGCTGTCCCTTTTGCGTCAACACTGGCGCTATGAGGGTTTCCGGCCGCAACAGGAAGAGATCATCCGCTCTATCCTTTCCGGCAGGGATACCGTTGCCCTGCTGCCTACCGGCGGCGGCAAATCGCTTTGCTATCAGCTCCCGGCACTCGCGCTGCCCGGCCTGTGTCTCGTGATCAGTCCTCTGGTAGCCCTCATGAAAGATCAAACGGACGGGCTCCGGCGCCGGAGCATCACCGCCTTTGCCATTCACGCCGGCATGACCAGAAAAGAGGTGATCAATACCCTCCAGGTGGCGGCTTCCAGCAATTGTAAACTGCTGTATGTATCGCCGGAGCGGCTGGAGACGTCGCTGTTCCTCGAACACCTCGCTGCGCTGAACGTCGGCATGATCGCCGTCGACGAGGCCCACTGCGTCTCGCAATGGGGCTATGATTTTCGACCACCCTATCTCCGTATTGCCGCATTGCGGAACCACCTCCCCGGTGCCCCCATCCTCGCCCTCACGGCATCCGCTACCCCGGAGGTGATGGATGATATCTCGGGGAAGCTGGAGCTAAAAGATCCGGTGATGTTCCGTATGCCCTTCACCCGGCCCAATCTCTCCTACAGCTTTTTTAAAGTCGACAATAAGATCAGAAAGATCACGGAGATACTGGCGAGCGTACCCGGCAGCGGCATCATTTATTGCAAGACGCGCCAGGCTACCCGGGAGATAGCGGATTGGCTTGTGCGGCAGGGCATCTCCGCCGCTGCCTATCACGCCGGCCTTAGTCATGAGGAGCGGGTCCAGCGCCAGGAGAACTGGGTGCACGATCGGTTACGCGTCATCGTGAGTACAAACGCCTTTGGCATGGGCATCGACAAAGCGGCTGTTCGCACCGTGGTCCATGCCGATCCTCCCGATGCCGTGGAGAATTACTACCAGGAAGCCGGCCGTGCCGGCAGGGATGGCCGCAAGGCTTATGCGATCCTGCTTGCCGGCGACCAGGACATCGTGAAGCTGGAGGGGCAGCCGGCAGTCCGGTTTCCACCCATCGACGAGATCCGTCCTGTGTATCAGCAGCTGATGAACTATCTTCAGCTACCCGTGGGCGCCGGGGAGGGACAATATTTCGAGTTCGATCTCATCACCTTCACCGGCAGGTTCAACCTGTCTTCCCCGGCTGTCCTCCATGTGCTCAAGGTGCTGGAACAAGAGGGATTGCTGAGCTTCCAGCAGCAGGTATTCCTGCCGGCCAGATTACAGTTTGTGACGAAGAGGGAAACGCTTATGGAGTTCGGCCATGACCATCCGGCGCTGGAGCCATTGATCCATACGCTGCTGCGAACCTACGAAGGCATCATGGACCAGCCGGCGACCATCCGCGAGCGACAGCTGGCCTATCTTACCCACCAGGACCCGGCGCAGCTCACGGCGGCCCTGGCGCAATTACAGGCTTTTCATGTCATTGAGTATACCCCGACGAGGGATTCCCCGCAGCTGTATTTTTTCCGGAACCGCCCCGCGGCGGAAGAGCTGTATATCGACCCGGTGCAATACCGGGAGAGAAAGGAGCAGTATGCTACGCGTATCCGGGCCATGCTCCGCTATATCAAGCTCGGAGAAGGCACTATCGGGCTCGGAGGAAGCAACATCAAGCTTGGAGAAGACTGCCGGAGCCGCTACCTGGCGCATTATTTTGGGGATAAAGAGGCTGCGGATTGCGGAATTTGTGACAATTGCCTCCGGCGCCATGCCGGAGCACGGACCACGGCATCACCCGCCGGCACAGGCCGCCCGCGGCGTTAGCGCTTTTTCTTGCCGGCTTTTTTCTTGTCTGTGGGCGTTCTCGGGGAGGCAGCCGGCGGCAGTTCAACGGTCAAACGAAAGGTGTTCTTTACAGTAACGGTGGAAGATACTTCCAGAAAGGCTTTTCGGGGCATCGGCTGAAGTTTGAAAATCCCCGTAGGACTAGGCTGTCTCTAACCTGGTGATGTCACCTCTGCCTGGGGTTTGATGCACCGGGAAAGATAAGCCCAATCCTACGGGGACGTAGGTATTGGGCCTCTCGTGCATCGAAGGTAAATCGGCAGATTGACATCGACGAGAAGTAACTTTATATTTCTCTCTACAAAGATATATAAAAAAAGGAATGCGGGCCAAAAAGCCCGCATTTTTATAGCAAAAATATTTCCTCTTAGTTCGAGTCGATCACACCTTTTCCCCCAGCAGCTGTCTGACCAGCTCCTCCAGTTCCTTGACCCGTTTTTCGAGATCGGGTAGCTTGCGGGCTGCCGCCTGGCTCCGGAGCGATTGGGTATAGTCATAAGCCGGGGAGCCCGAAACAGCCCCACCCTTAGACTTGATCGATTTGGTCACACCGCTCTGGGCATTGATACGTGCGCCATCCGCAATTTGCAGATGTCCCACAATGCCGGCCTGACCACCGATCATCACCCCGCTGCCGATCTTCGTGCTGCCACTGACACCGGCCTGCGCGGCAATAACCGTATGATGGCCGATGTCGACATTGTGCGCGATCTGGATCAGGTTGTCGAGCTTGGCGCCGGTGCGGATCACGGTCGAACCCATGGTCGCCCGGTCGATCGCTGCATTCGCGCCGATCTCCACAAAATCCTCGATCTCCACATTGCCGATCTGCGGCACCTTCTTGAAGCTGCCGTCGCTCTGAGGTGCAAAACCAAAACCGTCTGCACCGATCACCGAACCGGCATGGATCGTCACATTTTTCCCGACGACGCAGTTATGATAGATCCTGACGCCCGGATACAAAACGGTGTTGTCCCCGACCCGTACATTGTCGCCGATATAGACCTGCGGATGGATCTTGACGTTGTTGCCGATGATCACCCCTTCGCCCAGATAAGCAAAAGCACCTATAAAGACCTTGTCACCGAGCTTCACCGTCGAAGCCCGGTACGAAGGCTCCTGGATGCCCGTGAGCTGCTGTGCCACGATCTCCTGGTATTTCGTGAGCAGGCTCGCAAACGCGGTATAAGCATCCGGAACCCGGACAAGCGTCGCCTGAACCGGCTGTTTCAGCTCCAGCGTCTCGTTGACGATGATCACCGAAGCGCCGGTGGTGTACAGGAACTCTTCGTATTTAGGATTGGCCAGGAAAGCAAGCTGGCCGGAAACGGCTTCTTCGATCTTACCAAACGAGCCCACGGAAGCCTGGGCGTCTCCCTCGATCTTACCGTTGATCAACATCGCTATCTGTGCAGCAGTGAATTTCATAATGAGGTATTCAAATAGCAAATATAAAATTTTTTAACGGTGCTTGCCAGAGTTTGCTGGATCAGGGCGTTGTCAACCTGCGAAATATCTTTTACCGTCCCATCCTTGAAAAGGATATTGATCATCTCATCCTTTGGGTTGTACGTGGTGTTGACCGCCTCGCCCGTGAACACGAAATAGCGGGCTTCTTCCGGCGAGACGCCCAGCCTTCGACCTGCTTCCGATCGTATCTTCTCTACGTAAGATATGTCGAAGCCGGTTGCCTGGAAACGAACTTTTAACAGCTTGCGGTCGATCAGCATCCTGCTGAGCGCGGAAAGGACGGTATCTTCATGCGACATCCAGTTCTTGATCGTCCCCATGACGTCGTAATCGTCCAGCATGCAAAATTTATCCAGATTAGCCTCGATCTCCACTTTCCGGTCGCAATGCGCGAGAAAGAAATCCAGTGCCGGCGAACAGGCAGGGACCGCTACACCGAGTGTGATCAACTCCCGTGCCCGCTCCAGGATCCTGACCAGCATCTTCTCCGCGCTAAGCACCGTTTTGTGCAGATAGACCTGCCAGTACATCAGCCGGCGGGAGACCAGGAATTTTTCGATGGAGTAAATGGCCTTTTCCTCGACCATCAGCTTGTCATTGTGTATCGTCAGCATCTTGAGGATGCGGTCGTAGCCGATGACGCCTTCGGATACGCCGGTAAAGAAACTATCGCGTGTCAGATAGTCCATCCGGTCCATATCCAGCTGTCCGCTCACCAGCTGATGAAGAAAAGGCTTCGGATAGGTGTTGGTAAAAATGCGGATCGCGATGTCCAGCTGTCCATCGAAATCTTCGTTGAGCTCGCGCATCAGGAGGATGGAAAGATCCTCGTGACCCACACCGGGTATCACAACGCTTTCCAGTGCGTGCGAGAACGGACCATGCCCGATGTCATGCAGGAGGACCGCGATCTTGACGCCCAGGGCTTCCTCTTCCGTGATCAAAAACCCCTTGCGACTTAGCTCTTCCACGGCGTTGCATGTCAGGTGATAGGCGCCCAGGGAATGATGCAGACGCGTATGGACAGCGCCGGGATAGACGAGGTGGGCAAAGGCCATCTGGTGGATGCGACGTAGCCGCTGATAAAAAGGATGTGCCACGATGCCGAGCAATAACGGATGATCCAGGGTAATAAAGCCATACACGGGGTCATTGATGATCTTAGGCATATATTTTTGTTAAAAAACGGGAGGATCAATTGTCAAATGTAGAAAAATTTGGCGGGGAAATTGTAGTTTGTGGGATATGGCACTAGCTAAAATACTTTGGGTCGACGATGAAATAGAAAGCCTGCACTCCCAGATCCTTTTCCTCGAGAACAAAGGTTATGAAGTAAAAGCCCTGACCAATGGCTTCGATGCGATCGATTATGTCAAGGAAAACATCATCGATGTGGTCTTGCTCGACGAGACCATGCCCGGCATCACGGGCCTGGAAACGCTGGCCAAGATCAAAGAGGTCAATCAGCAGACCCCCGTTGTCCTGATCACCAAGAACGAGACCGAAAATCTCATGGATGATGCCATCGGATCACAGATCACCGACTACCTCATCAAACCGGTGAACCCCAACCAGGTGCTGCTTAGCCTCAAAAAGATCATCGACAATAAGCGGCTCGTGGCCGAAAAGACGACTACCGCCTACCAGCAGGAGTTTAGGAACCTCTTTATGGCCCTCAACAGCAATCCGGACTACAACGAATGGATGGAAGTCTATAAAAAATTAGTCTATTGGGAATTGGAGATGGAAAAGTCGGACAGCCCCGAGATGCAGGAAGTGTTCCAGACGCAAAAGCAGGAGGCGAATACCGAATTTTTCAAGTTCGTGTCAAAAAATTACGCGGGCTGGGTGAGCCCCAAATCGACCGAGGGGCCTATTATGTCGCATAGCCTTTTCCGGTTCAAGGTCCTGCCTCATGTGGAGAAGGGGACGCCGACCTTTTTTATCCTGCTGGACAACCTGCGCATCGATCAATGGAAGGCTATCCAGCCCATCTTTGCCGAGAGCTTTCGCATCCTCGAAGAAGATAGTTTTTACGCCATTCTTCCCACCGCCACCCAATATAGCCGGAATGCGATCTTTTCGGGACTCATGCCGCTCGAGATCGAAAAACAGTTTCCTTCGCAATGGAAGAACGACGACGAAGAAGGTGGGAAGAACCTGTTCGAAGAGGAGTTCTTTCGCGCACAGCTCAAACGGCTGAAGAAGGACCAGCTGAAATTCTCCTATACCAAAGTGCTGAATTACCAGGCGGGGCAGGACCTGGTCAACAATATCCACAACCTGCTGAACAACGATCTCAACATCATTGTCTATAATTTCGTCGACATGATGAGCCATGCCCGTACCGAAATGGAGGTCCTCAAGGAGCTGGCCAGCGATGAGATCAGCTACCGGAGCATTACCGCCAGCTGGTTCGAGCATTCCCCGCTCCACCAGGCGCTCAAAAAGATCGCCGACAAAAAGATCAACCTGATCCTGGCCACCGATCACGGCAGCGTCCGGGTCAAGACACCCTACAAAGTCATCGGGGACAAACAAACGACGACCAACCTGCGCTATAAACATGGCCGGAATCTCAATTACGAGGCCAAAGAGGTCCTGGCGTTCCGCGATCCAAAAGAGGCCGGTCTGCCCGTGCCCACCGTAAATTCCTCCTTTATTTTTGCCCGTGGGGACGGATTTCTCTGCTATCCGAACAATTATAACTATTACGTAAACTATTATCGCAATACATTCCAGCATGGCGGCATAAGCCTGGAGGAAATGATCATTCCGGTGGTACGGATGACCAGCAAGAATTCGTAATGTTACCCACAACTGTGGAAAAAAACGCAGGGCGCAATTCCTGCGCCGGTACGTTATATCGTAACTTTGAGAAGCATGAAATTCACGCAAACCACATTGGATAAGATCGAGCGGGTCCTGGACGAGTCGGAATACATCATACGCTATGAAAGAGGCAATTTTCAAAGCGGCTATTGTATCCTCGAACAAAAAAGGGTGGTGGTACTCAACAAATTCCTCCAGCTGGAAGGCCGCATCAGCACCCTGATCGATATCGTTCCCCAGCTCAGGATCCAACCGGATGCCCTCGCGCCCGAGACCCGGAAGATCTACGACGAGGTGCTAGAAGCCTATCACGCCGCCGATCAGCAGGAGTAAAAATCACGTAACTTTATCCCGTGAGCAACCGGCCTTTAAAAATCACCTTTCTCGGTACGGGTACCAGCACGGGCGTTCCGATGATCGCGTGTCCCTGTGACGTCTGCGCTTCCTCCGATCCGCGCGATAAACGACTTCGCTCCAGCATTCTTGTTCAATCTCCCACCACCACCATCGTCGTCGATACCACGCCGGATTTTCGTTACCAGATGTTGCGTGCGAATGTCCGCAAGCTGGATGCCGTGATCTTCACCCATCCGCACAAGGATCATCTTGCCGGTCTCGACGATGTCCGCGCCTACAACTTTTTTCAGCACAGGGCCATGGATCTCTATGCCAACGAAATGACCCAGGAGGCCATCGTGCGGGAGTTCCCTTATGTCTTTGCGGATACGCGTTATCCCGGTATACCGGAACTGCGGTTGAACCGGATCCACGAAGAGGCTTTTACCATCGGCGATATCGACATCATTCCCATCCAGGTCTGGCATATGAAGATGCCCGTGCTGGGTTTCCGCTTCGGCAACTTTACCTATATCACCGACGCCAATCGGATCGAAGACCACCAGCGGGAAAAGATCCGCGGCAGCGGGCAGATCGTCCTCAACGCGCTGCGGCACGAAAAACACCTGAGCCATTTCTCGCTCAATGAGGCCATCGATGAGGTGCGGCATTTAGGAGTACCCCGGGCCTGGTTCACCCACATCAGCCATCAGCTGGGCAAATATGCCGATATAAACCCCACCCTGCCTCCGGGCATGCAGTTGGCGCATGACGGACTGACCCTGGAAGCCTGAGCGTCTGAAGACTCGCCGGGCCGCCCGGATGATGCGCGCATCGCTTTACATCTCTTTAACATTAGCCGTAAAATTGCGTTAAACCTCCGGCGCGCCTGCTGGTCTATATACCCTGCATAAAATAGTTCGGTATGAGAAAAATATCTTTGGCCCTTTTCGTACTCCTCGTGTTCTGCACAGCGCGTTCTTTTGCGCAGACAGCTGTGGAATTCATCCCCCAGGTAGGATATAGTTTTCCCGCAAGAAATGATTTTTATGGCGATTACGGCCGGGTGGCCGGCGGGCTGAACCTGGGCGGCGCCCTGAATTTTAATGTCACCCGCAGCTTTGGGTTCGAATTACTGTACAATCATCAAAGTACTTCATCGGGCATCTACAACTATGGCTACGACGGCGGAGCAAAACTCGTGGGCGGCGACCTCAACCAGGATTATATCATGGGTGGATTTGTTTTTTCCGGCACGATCCCGTATTCGACGGTGCGGCCTTTCCTCGGCCTTTTGCTCGGCGCCGATATCATCACGCCCATGGGTGGAAATAACTATGCTTCCAACAGTCATTTTGCTGCAGGAATACAACTGGGGACGAATATCTATATCTCTCCCCGCGTAGGCATTCAGCTGAAGGCGCAGTTCCTGTCGCCGGTAAATTCCGCGGGTGACGCCTATTACTACAGCAACTATTACGGCGGCGGGATAAACCCCAACCAAAGCATCTATTCGTTTACGCTTGGGGGTGGTTTGATCATTGGCCTGGGCCGTGTGCTGCCGTCGCAGACCTATCATCAAGCCCGCAGGCCCGGACCACGCTATCGCCGCTATTACTACTATTAAGCATAACCATCAGTCAGTACCCCCTTACACTTATGATTGGCCTTCGGCCGTTTCGTCCCCGCCTCAAAAGGGCGGGGTTTTTTTCAAACAAAAAAACTAACAATCGTTAGCGCGCATAAAAAATTTTGACTAAATTCACCACATGGAATTTGCAACCGACGAACTCACCCAGGAAGTAGGCCGTACCGCCCGACAATTTGCCGCTCAGCACATCAAACCCTATGTAATGCAATGGGACGAAGCCCAAACTTTCCCGCACGAAGTATTTAAAGAACTCGGACGCCTGGGCATGATGGGCGTGGTGGTGCCGGAAGAGTACGGTGGATCCGGCCTGTCTTACCTCGAATACGTCACCATCATCAGCGAGATCGCTTCCGTTTGCGGCGCCATCGGACTCAGCCTGGCCGCGCACAACTCTCTTTGTACAGGGCATATCCTTGCTTTCGGCAACGAAGCCCAAAAGAAGAAATATCTCCCGCGGCTTGCCTTGGGCGAAGCGCTTGGCGCCTGGGGACTCACCGAAGCGGGTACCGGCAGCGATGCAGGAAATATGCGGTGTACTGCGGTCAGAGAAGGCAACGAATGGGTGATCAACGGGACCAAGAACTGGATCACACATGGAATCAGCGGCGATATCGCGGTCGTGGTAGCGCGTACCGGTGAACCCCGGGCAAAAAATAACGCCACGGCTTTCATCGTCGAACGCGGGACGCCGGGTTTCAGCGGCGGCAAAAAAGAAAATAAACTGGGTATGCGGGCCAGTGAAACGGCTGAGATGATCTTCGAGAGCTGCCGGATTCCCGATGCTAATCGCCTCGGAGAGGTCGGGGAGGGTTTCCATCAGGCCCTAGCGGTATTGGACGGCGGCCGCATTTCCATCGCAGCGCTCTCGCTGGGTATCGCCAAAGGCGCGATGGCAGCGGCGCTTCAATACTCCAAAGAGCGGCATCAATTCGATCAGCCCATCAGCAATTTCCAGGGCATCTCTTTTAAGTTGGCCGACATGGCCACGGAGATCGCCGCCGCCGAATTGCTGACCCTGCAGGCTGCGGATCGCAAGAATAAACATCTTCCCGTGACCCGCGAATCCGCCATGGCCAAATATTACGCCAGCGAGGTGGCCGTGCGAGTGGCTACGGAGGCCGTTCAGATCTTCGGCGGCTATGGCTATACCAAGGATTTTCCGGTGGAGAAATTCTACCGCGACAGCAAGCTGTGCACTATCGGCGAAGGAACCAGCGAGATCCAAAAGATCGTGATCGCCCGCGAGGTGCTCAAGGGCTAGCGGCCGCTGAGGGCGGTCGCCTCCTTAGGGCATAAAATCTTCTTCCGTTTTGGACCCGTATTTATCGAACAATTTGTCGATGGCCCCCGAAAAGAAGGGGAATTTTTCCTTGGTGAAGGTTTTAATGACCTCGATGGCCTTGTAGGCCTGCTCTTCCGTGAGCCCCTGGGCCAACAGCCTGTCGATGAGCTCCTGCATGTTTTGCGAGTTTGAGGTGGTTTTATTCTACTTTTAAGAGAGTTTACGCCACTTTTAAGAGGTTCATCTTGCTCTTGTCGAACTTCTTCTGCGCATATTCGAGGTCGAGATGGAATTTGTCCTCTTTGGCACTCGGCAGCTCGAACATGGCGTCCGTGAGGATGCTTTCGCAGATGCTCCGCAGACCGCGCGCGCCCAGCTTGTATTCCACGGCCTTGTCGACCATGAAATCCAGCACAGCAAGATCAAAGCTCAGCTGGATGCCTTCCAGCTCGAACAGCTTTTTATATTGCCGGATAAGCGAGTTCTTGGGCTCCGTGAGGATGGACCGCAGCGTCGTCTTGTCGAGCGGATCAAGATGCGTGACCACCGGCAGACGACCTAACAGCTCGGGGATCAACCCAAAAGATTTGAGGTCAGGCGCATTCACATACTGCAGGAGGTTCTTTTTAGCGGCTTCCTGCTGCTCTTTATTGACATTAAAGCCAATGGCATTGGTATTGATGCGCCGGGCGATGATCTTGTCCACACCGTCGAATGCACCGCCGCAGATAAAAAGGATATTTTGCGTGTTGATCTTGATCAGCTTTTGCTCGGGGTGTTTCCGGCCTCCCTGTGGCGGGACCAGGACATCCGTTCCCTCCAACAGCTTGAGCAGACCCTGCTGCACACCTTCGCCGCTAACATCGCGAGTGATCGAAGGGTTGTCACCCTTACGGGCGATCTTATCGATCTCATCGATATAAACAATACCGCGTTCAGCGGCCGTTACGTCATAGTTACATACCTGCAGGAGCCGGGTCAGGATACTCTCGACGTCTTCCCCTACATAGCCGGCTTCGGTGAATACCGTGGCGTCTACGATGGCAAAGGGTACGTTGAGCAGCCGGGCGATCGTTTTTGCGAGTAAGGTTTTACCCGTACCGGTCTCGCCCACCATAATGATGTTACTCTTCTCGATCTCGACCTCGTTCTCTACCACCTTTTGCTGCAGCCGTTTGTAGTGGTTATATACGGCCACGGACAAGACCTTTTTGGCGTCGTCCTGGCCGATGACATATTCATCCAATATCCGCTTGATCTCAACCGGCTTTTTTACCGTCAGCTTGAACGAGCTGCTGCCCGCCGAATCATCCCGGATCATCAGCTCCTGCTGAATGATCTCCTGCGCATGCTCGACACAATTCTCGCAAATATGCCCTTCCTGCCCCGCAATGAGGATCTTTACCTCGTCCCGATTCCTGCCGCAAAAAGAACAGTGCAATGTATTTTTTGCCATTAGCTAAATGCTCTAATAGTGAACTACAAAGTTAACCAAATAGTTGGATGCTCCCAGTAGCGTGGAAAAAACGTCCCGTGACACCGTCACGGGACTGTAACTGGTTGATTATCATTATTGCTTTTCGTAAATCGCGTCTACGATGCCATATTCGAGGGCTTCCTTGGCGTCCATCCAGTAGTCGCGGTCGAAATCCTTCATGACCTGCTCAAATTTCTTACCACAGTTCTCCGCCAGGATCCGGGCGCTGATGTCCTTGACCCTGCGGGTCTGCTTGGCCGTGATCTCGAGGTCAACGCTTACCCCCTGCATATATCCTCCCAGGCTGGGCTGGTGGATCATGATCTCGGATAAGGGATATACGAAACGACGCCCCTTGGTCCCGCCGCTCAGCAGGATCGAGCCCATGGAGGCGGCCAGACCCATACAGATGGTACTCACGGGACTCTTCAGCATTTTCATCGTATCATAGATGATAAAACCGGAGGTCACGACTCCACCGGGGCTATTGATGAAGAATTTGATCTCTTCACCCGGTTTATCGGCTTCCAGCAGCCGCATCTTGGTGACCACTTCCTTTGCCGATTTGTCATCTACAGGGCCCCACAGCTCCACGGATCTGTTCTCAAAAAAGTATTTTTCCATCTTTTTGGCCAGGAGTCCGTATTCCGGTCCTTTCTCTTCCTTGGGCTCTTCTTTTTCGTCCGGCGTTTCATCGTCCATACGCAGGGGATTCAGCAGATATTTCGAATAATTCATTGCTTTCGTTTTTTTAAAATAGTTTTTAAAAGTAGCGGTTTATTCTCTTCCTTCTTTTCTGGGGTTCAAAAGGAGCACTTCATCGACCAGGCCGTATTCCTTTGCTTCGATAGCCGTGAGCCAATAGTCACGGTCGCTGTCCTTTTCGACCTGTTTGGCGGTCTTGCCGGTGTGGAAGGCCGTGATCTCATACAGCTCTTTCCGCAGCTTCTTGATCTCGTTTACCGTGATCTCGATATCGGTGGTCTGACCGCCGATCGCGCCGCTGGGCTGATGCATCATTACCCGGCTGTGTTTAAGGGCGGTACGTTTCCCTTTTGTTCCCGCGCACATCAGCACCTGGCCCATCGAAGCCGCCATACCGATACAGATCGTGGCGACGTCGGGGGTCACATATTGCATGGTGTCATAGACGCCCAGACCGGAATAAACGCTACCGCCCGGACAGTTGATGTACATCTGGATATCGCGATGACGGTCCGTGCTGTCCAGGAACAGCAGCTGGGCCGTAACGATATTCGCTACTTCTTCGTTGATGGGGTAACCCAGGAAGATGATCCGGTCCATCATCAACCGGCTATATACGTCCATGACGGCTACATTCATGGGACGCTCTTCGATAATGTTGGGGGTAAGATTGGTGACGAGGTACTTGTTATAATCGTTTAACGTGTTACTGGAAATGCCACGGTGTTTCACAGCATATTTCTCGAACTCTTTTTCTGGATTCATAAACGTATTTTTCAATGTTTTAATGCCGATTCTGTTTTTAGATAAACAAAGTTCCTTTCAAATCTCCGTCCAAACTTTCAAATTGCCAAAAAACATGACATTCCGGCACAAAAAAAGCCCCGGCATCGGCCAGGGCTTCACTTAAGTATTTATCGACTTAGTGGTGATGATGCTGATGTTCCTCGACCAGGTGCGTGAACTCATCCTTGCTCACGGGCTTGTCCGTAGGATGGACCTGCGTTTCGGCCCAGGCGAAAACCTTTTCGGTTTGAATGCGGTTCGCCGTGTCCTCCACGAACTTCCGGTCCTTCATCATCCGCTGGATATAATCCGCTACCCAGGGCTGTTCTTCGGCGCCTGCCGGCATTCCCATATAGCCAAACAGCTGTTGTTTGGCAAATGCCTGGATGTCTTCGGGGGCTACCTCGATATTGTTCTCACGGGTAACCTTGTCCACGATCAGCGTCCATTTGAGCTGGTTCACGAATTGCGGGAATTCCTGCTCTACCTCGGCATGGCTCTTGGGCTGCTCGCCGCTGTTTTGCATCCACCGCTTCAGGAAGTCTTCGGGGAATTCGATCTTCGTTTGATCCAGCAGGATATGATAGAGGCCATGCTGTAGCTGGTTACGGCTCTGGTTGTCCCAGTAAGCCTGGATATCTTCTTTTATGGCATCCCGGAATTCGGCTTCGGTCTTAATGTCTTTGGAGGGGTAGGCCGTTTTGAAGAACTCTTCGTTCAATTCCGGTTTCTCGATGAGGCCGACCCTTGTGATCTCTACCTTAAAGTATTTGTCGGCGCCGGCAGCGTCGTGTTTGTCGATACCGAGATCGCCGAGGACCCACTCGCGTTCCTTTTCGTCAAAGGCGGCGGAAGGTTGCAATACCTGGAAATCGCCCTTCTTCAACCCGATCCATTTCGGCCGGGTAGCCTCGTTGAAATATTTTACCAGCAGCGAATTGTCTTTCCGGATACCCCCTTCGATGGGTTCGCCGGCGGCGCTGGTCTCCGTGAAATGCAGGTTCAGGACATTGTCGTCATTGGTGACGGCTTCCTCATCGAGCATCTTCCCGTTCCGGTTACGCTGGCGGTCGACCTCTTCGTCGATCATTTCCGGCGTGACCTCGACCTTGAGGAAGGTGACTTTTGCCGTGGCCAGGTCGGCCAGGTTAAAAGCCGGTTTCAAACCGATCTCGAAGGCAAAAGAGTAGTCGGCGGGATTGTTGATATCGATCTGCCGGGCATCGTTCTCAGGCAGGGGAAGCGGCTGGGCGAAGATCTCCAGCTTTTCGCTGGACATATAAGTGGTCAGCTCTTTTTCCACGGTCTTTAACACCTCTTCGGTGAAGACGGAGTTGCCATACATCTTTTTGATGAGTCCGGCAGGAACCATTCCTTTCCGGAAGCCGGGAATATTGGCCTGCTTGCCATATTGTTTCAGCGTTTTCTCAAAAGACGGCAGATAATCGCCTTTCGAGACGTTGACGATGATCTTGTCCGTCAACAAGCCGATATTTTCCCTTGTTACTGTTGCCATATTGCTGTATTATTTAAATCGGGGGGCAAAGGTACGTCTTTTTTGGGTTTTGTACTAAAATGATAAGCCCTGCCAGACATAAAAGCCCTACGATCCCGCAGCAGGCCAGCAGCGCGTTTGGGGTGGTTCCAGCGCCCGCGGGTCCGCCGCCGGCTGCCGTCATTCCCGCCGGCTCCAGGGCGTCCAGGCATAAACTAATGAAGGACAACCCCAACCCGGAAGCGACCGTATAAAGCGTGCTTTGGATACCCGCCGCCACCCCCTGCCGTTCCGGTGGGACCCCCGAAAGCGACAAGACCGTAAAGGCCGGATAACCCATGGCAGGTCAGCAGATAGATCGTTTGCATCCATTGCCCGGTCGCCAGCGGGAGGTGCAGATCGGCGGCTATCAGCGGCAATGCCAGGTTGACAATGCTCACATCGAATGCTTCGAAAAAGATGGCCGAACAGGCCAGCCATAGCAAGAATTTTTGTTCCCGGCTAAATTGGGTGTTCATCCCGGAAAGCTAGGCCGTTAGAGCATCTGTGCTATCAATTGTCTAAATTTATAACGTCCGTTATTAATTGCGGACAGCAATAGAGCAATCGTCATTTATTAACCCAAGAAAGCTGATGAAAAAAGAACAAACCGTCACGGCTCCCGATGCCCCGCTCGAGCTCGATCCCATCGATATCCGTATCCTGAACCTCCTGCAGGAAGATGCCCGGCTTTCGATCCGGCAGCTGGCCAAAGCCGTTAGCCTTTCGACGACTCCGGTACACGAACGGCTCAAACGCCTGGAGGCCGCAGGCGTCATCGATCATTATGGCGCCGTGCTCAATACGGCCCGGCTGGGGTCTTTTATCGCTTTTTTTGTGAATATCACGCTCAAAGAACATTCTACCCGGCAGGGCGGCGAGTTTATCGCGCAGATCACCGCCTTTCCGCAGGTCGTGGAATTCCACGTTATCGGCGGCGAGCACGATTTCATGATCAAGGTCATCGTACCGGACATCACCGCCTATCGGCGGTTTTTCATCGAACAGCTGGGAAATATCCCTAATATTGCCCGGTTGCAAAGTATCATCGTGCTCGACACGGTAAAAAAAGAAAATAAAATACCCCTGGAGCCACCAGTGGCGGCTCGTCCGAAGGTCAATCATTAAACTTTCAATATGGAAGCCCTGACTAAACAGCTCCGCCAGCTTCGCGCTTTTGTTGCCTTCCTAACGGTGATCGTGCTGACCTGCCTTATCACCATCGTGTTCCTCCTGCGGAACAAGGGCAATCGCGAGTTCGATCAACTCACCGCGCACCGCGTCAATATCGTGGAACCCAATGGCCAGCTGGCGCTCGTGATAAGCGACAACGCCAACCAGCACCCAGGCAGGATCAACGGCAAGGACCTCAAGCCGCGCGACCGGGGCGCGGGGATGATCTTTTTCAATACGGATGGCGACGAGTGCGGCGGTCTCGTATACGACGGCACGAAAAAAGAAGCCGGTATGGTCTTATCCATCGATCAGTACAAGAACGACCAGATCATGCAGCTCCAGTATCAGCAGGACAGCGGCGCCAGCCTGACCCGCTCGTATGGATTCAAGCTTTGGGATCGCAGCGACAGGTTCACGCTCGCCCAAGAGCTCGATTATTTCGACTCCCTGCAAAATCTCCACGATACCGCTGCGCTCCGGAGAGGGGAGGATACCCTGATCAGTCAGGGACTTATGGGCAGGGAACGACTTTTTCTCGGCCGCACCAAAGACGGCAATACGGGTCTTTTCCTCCGCGACGATAAGGGTGTACCCCGGTTGCGCATCTGCGTTAGCAAAGAGAACAAGCCACTGATCCAGGTGCTGGATGACGACGGGCAACCCGTCGCGACCTGGGATGGGAATGTGCCGGAAATTCGCGCTAAGAAAAAATAGCGAATTTCGGCAAAAGGAACGGCCGGCGATCAGGCCGGCCGGGAAGTGCGGGCGATAGGACTCGAACCTACATGCCTTGCGGCGCCAGATCCTAAGTCTGGTGCGTCTGCCAATTTCGCCACGCCCGCTAATATTGTAAGAGTC
>DASYZH010000254.1:0-11113 GCA_035946435.1 Puia sp.
CGGGTGGGATTTTTGACGGTGTTGTAAGCGGCCTGTACGGCGGCCGTCATATCGGCGCTGCCGGTAGAAGGAGGCGGGCCGGGCCGTAAAGCGATGATAGCGGCCGAGTCGCACAGGAATCCTTTGACCTTCCCAAATAGCGGCAGCATGGGCGGCCGCGCGGGATATTCGAGGCTCAGCCAGGGGATCTGGCTGGCGGCTTCAGCGGTGGTCACAAACGAGGTCCAGTTGGCCGGCGTGCCGCCGGCACTGCCGGCTTTGTCGGCGCGGCCACGGGCGAGGAATACGTCGGCTACCTGGCGGCCGAGGGCTTCACCGGCGGTGACGTCGCTGCGGGTGGCCTCGCCGGAGGCGATCAGCGCCAGCTCCTCCTGGGACAGCTTCTGCTGGATACCCGCGATCTCATCGGGGAAGAGCAGCTGCATGAGCTCGGCCGTCACGCCGGCCAGCACCGCCCCTTCCGAAGGATACGATGGCAGGGAAGTCTTTCCCGCCAGCACCTGGATGGTCGAGTCGATCTGGTAGGGTCTGGGGCGGTTGTATAAGGTCTTGTAATGCCAGCAGGCGACGAGGGCATCATACTGTGCCGCGGCGACATAGGCATAGGCCCGCGCCGCATACGGTGGGTTGGAGAACGGGAAATTCGGATAAGCAAATGGGTTGGTCGAGCTGGGCGCAGGATAGGAGCTATCCGAGTTCTGATACGGCGGGAGATTGTATTTCGTCACCAGGTTCATCATGATCTGGTTCCAGCGGAAGACATGGCCCGCGCTCCAGTAGCTGATCTGCGATTTGAGATCGTTGGTCATACTGTGCTGGTAGGCCTTGATCTCATTGAGGTCGGCGGTATAGGCGGCATTCGTCGTGGCCACGGGCGTGGCTACGGCAAAGGTGTCGGGACGCGACAGCAGCACGGGTTTCCAGGTGCCGGCGTTGAGGTCTTCGCTGGCCGGCGCGAGTGCCGGCAGGTTGTCGGTGACGTTGGTTACGCTTTTGTTGCAGGCAGCGAGGACTACCAGGGCAATTGCGAAAAAGATATGTTTATGCCGTTGCATGCTTAGTTCGATTTGAGGTTGTTAGCAGGTTTGTGCGAGAAACTCAGGAGATAGAAGACGCCGATGTCGAAGCTTCGAGCCTGGCCGACATTACGCCCGGCTACGGTGTAGTCGCCGTCCACATCGATCGAAAACCCGTGGTCTTTTTGGAAATAGTATCGCACATGGGCACCGGCCATGGTCGAGTTCATTTTGTTGCTGGGGAACGGCATATCGTTCTTGCGGATATCGAAGCCGCCGAGGGTGTTCATATTGCTGCCCACCGCTTCGACGATCAATCGGCTGCTACGGTAGCCGATCCGGAGTTCCTCCGTTGCCACGTTTGGCATGAAGACCTTATTCGTAAAATGAAGCGAGGTGGTATAGTAGGTAGGCTCGTCGATAGTGATATCGCTGCGCCAGGTGTAGGTGCCCATCGCCGTGGCGAAGAAATTTTTTTCCTGGTAGTCCACCATCAGCCGGCCGGAAAGGGTCTTGCTATGCAGGCCGATGGAGAAAGGAAGATAATCCGGCTCGTAATTGGTGAGGGGAATGGATGCGCCGCCGAGCACAAAGGTGGACAGAACGCCATTGCCTACGCTTTGCTTCAGCGCGCGGTATTTGAGCCAGGCACTCAGGTCCTGGATGCCGTGCTGGCCCGAGATCGTACCCGCGGTAGCATGCGTCCAGACATAGGGCGCCATGACCAGGACATTCACGTTCCTGGTAATGCCGTAATCGCCCATGACGCTGACCATCTGTGTGGAGACGGTGCCGAGGTTTTGGTTGGTGCGTTTGAAGGTTCCTTCCCAATAATGATTCCAGCTGCTATAGCTGTACATGGGGCCGCCGCAGAAAG
Organism: Puia sp.; assembly: GCA_035946435.1. Classification (GTDB taxonomy): domain Bacteria; phylum Bacteroidota; class Bacteroidia; order Chitinophagales; family Chitinophagaceae; genus Puia. Next base: position 1,894 of record DASYZH010000254.1, read on the forward strand.
CGTTCTTTCCCATCATGATCGCATCGTTGTCCATTTGGGCCTTCGTGCTGCCGGCCTGCAGGAGCAGCAGCAGGGCGGGGAGAGCGGCTTTATTTAATTTGAGCATCGATAGTCCTGGTTTTGGTTTGTTAGACGGTCACGGCTTTAGATGGCGAATTGAGTTTTCTCCAGGGCTTTCTCTGCCAGGCGGGTGCCTTCCACCCTGGCCCTGATCTTCTCGAAGGCGATGTCGCGGCTGGTAGAGATATCGTCGGCAAACGGCGAAAAGCCGCAGTCGTCGGTTGTGCCCAGCTGTGATACGGGGATATATTCCACGGCTTCCAGGATGAGGTCGCGGATCTCTCCGGGCGTCTCAATCCTTGGACTCAGCACATCGGTGACACCGAGGAATACGCGTTGGCTCGGTCGCATGCTGGCCTTGATGACCTCCAGGATCGGGCGTTTCTGGTATTCGCCGGCGTATTCGAGATAGAAATTGGTGGCGTTGAGGTCGAAGAGCAGCGGCAGCAGCTCGCTGTAGGGAATGTCCGCGCTATGCGTGGAGTCATGGTCGCCGCCGGGACAGCTGTGTACGCCGACCCTGGCGCGTTCGGCCGGTGTGAGCAGGCTCAGCACATCGTTGTTCAGATCGATGAAGGCGCGGAGCAGCCCCTTGGCCGGGTCGAGCTTGAGCGAAAGGCGGGCTTCGGTGAAGTCCATCTGAACGACCTCGGCGCCCGCTGCGAGCAAAGAGCGGATATCTCTCACCTGCTCGTTGTAGAGATCGGAGACGAACTCTTCACGGCTATAGCCTTCGATACCTTCGGCGGGATAGAGCAGGCTGAGTGCGGAAGCGGAGATCACGGCCTGCTTGAGCGGTAGCGTTGTCATCGTCCGCGCGCGTTTATAAAAGTCGCTGGCATAGGTTTGATACCTGAAGGGGCCGGCGTTGAGCTTGGGGAGCTGACGGGTATGGCCATCTTTGAAAGGGATCACGATCCCGTTTGGGTCCAGCTGTTGTGAGCCATGGATGGGATAGGTCGCAAAGCTGGGTTTGGTTTGTTCGCCGTCCGTGATGACGGGCGAGCCCGTAGCCTCGAAACGCCGGAGCGTATCGGTGAGGGCACGTTCGAATAAGACATCGAGTTCCCGGGCGTCGATGTCACCCGAGGAAAAAGCAGCCAGGCCTTTCACCAGCTCGATGGGCCGGGGAATGCTGCCAATGGGTTCGGTAGGAATGCGCATAGATTTAAATTTTTTTGTTATCAGAACCGAATGTTCGCGCCGATGTTGACGACGCAGTTGGCAAAGGCGGCATCGCCATGGGTATATACGCCCGTGCGTGCCGTAGTGATCTTGTCCGGTACGCTCTGGGTACGGTCGCGGACGATCGCGATGGGTACGAAGGCATAGAGCGACACCTTGTTGAATACATAGGTCGCGCCGGGTTCGCCTGAGAGGATATAGCCGGGGCGGCGGAAACCGTCGCTGGAGCCGAGGAGATCGTGTACCGGCAGACAGTCGTCGCGGAAACCGGCGGAGACGGTGAGGCGATCGAAGGTAAGGTTGAGGCCGGCCCTTACCAGGTACTGATCCGGAATGCTCATGACATTGCTGCCATTGGCGATGGAGGAGGCGGATACGGTGCCACCATGGGCGTTGGAGACGCCGTTTTGATTGGCGGGGTTGGAGAGATAGAAGAAGTTGCCATAGGCGCCCACCTTCGGCGAGAAGTTATAAAAGCCGTTGAGCTCGAAGGTGATGCCGGTGCCGCCGTCGCCCAGCTGGATACTCTGATCCACGGGGCCATAGGTCCTGGTGCTGTCGCTGGTCTTGAAATAATCCTGGACATTGTCGTTGCCGGAAGCGAACTTGATGCCGAGACCTACCTGCAGATTACCCTTGGGCATCTTCACGGGGTCGAGCAGCCAGCGGTAGACGGCTATCCGGATATCGCCGGCGCCAACGGCATGGGTGCTGAAGCGATGGTAGGTACCGTTTTCGAGATAGGTCTGCGAGCGCGCGTTATCGGAATAGGGCAGGTCCAGCATCAGCGTCCAGCGCGGGTTGAGGATGCGATAGATGGCCATGTCCATGGTATAGGCGTTGTTGATCACTTCGTTGCCGAGGACCGCGCGTTGTTTTTGGTAGACATCGCCGACATAGTGTTTAAAAGATTTATAGTACCGGTTGTTGACAGTAAATTGCCAGCTGGCGGCGGTGTCGACATGGTGGTCGGCGCCTGCGGTGCAGAAACCGCCGGTGCTGCGGATCGCTACGCAGCCCTGGGCCAGAACTTTGTTGAACGAGGCGAGACTGGCAGCAAGCAGGAGGAGAGCGAAGATCTTTTTCATTGTCTTGGTTATTGTTTTAGAAAGCAGTTGCGGGTTGTGAGATACGGGTAATGCTCATAGGGCTTTTGCCGAGGGCCAGCCAGAGGGCCAGCAGGGACCCATAGCTGCCACCGCGTTCTATCCATTCGAAGAGCTCCCAGTGCGGATAGAAGAGCTCGGTGGTCATCTTCCAGATGAAGAAGGCCAGGATCAGCGGGCGCATCGGCCGAAGGAGTACGGTGAGGGCCGCCAGCAGCTCGAAGGAGCCGGCCAGACGAGCCACGTTAGCGGGTTTGGAAAAGCCGAGCAGGGAATATTGTTGGAGAAGACCGTTTTTTTCTGCCAGGTTAAGCCAGCCATGTCCCACCAGCAGCAGGAAGACCACGATGCGGAGACACCGGGTGACGCGGTTCATCGTCCGGGTATCGGGTCCGGGATGAGCATCGATCCCCGACCACCAGAAGCGCCGGCTGTTTGCAGCAGGGAGGCGCCAGCCGTTCGTAACGCGCAGGCCACGGGCAGCGGGAACGCTCAGTAGCAGCAGGGCGAGGGGGGTGCCAAAATTCCCGGCGCGTTCGATCAATTCACCCGCCGATTCGCCGGACAGCGGCCGAAGGCTCGCCGTTATCAGCCCCCAGCACACCAGCCAGGCGGCTACCGCGCGCAACGGATAGAACAGCAGCGAAATACCCATGAGGATATCCACCGTCCCTACCAGCGGCATGAGCCTATAGGCGACATCGTGGCTGATGCCGAAGACCGCGAAATAATTGCACCAAATGGGTTTGGTGATGATGCCGAAGGCGCCATGACCGATAAAACACATCGCCGATGCAAAACGCAGGGTATAATGCATTTTTTCTGCGGGCGGAATGAGCCCGCGCTGCGAGAATTGTGTCATCCTATGTTTTGAGAGATCTACACCTCGTCCCGGACATTCTGACTATTGCATTCACTGGCAGTAGTCGTAGCCTTCACTGACTGTTGCCATGATGAATGCCGGGAACAAGTCTTGGCCTAAGAAAAAAGTGATCCTGGCCAAAGACAGAAATGATTCTGGCTTAAGAAAGAAGCGAGAAGTCGTCCGGAGGTCTTTCCGCCGTGGGCGTATAAGAGGTGGGGAGCTGGGCAGCGGCGAGGAGGCCCTGGGTTGTCGGGAGGATCGTGACAACAGCCGGGACGGTGATATCCATCGCGCTGGGTGTATAATCTTTAGAGAAGTCTTTTACGGGACTGTTGTTCTTTTTTCCCTGGTTCTGCTGGAGGTCATTGACCTGCCTGAAGAATTCGTTCTTTGCCTTTTGCAGGGTCGTAACGGTGGTGTTGGGAATGCAGAGCAGTTCCAGGCAGCCTTTGTAGATACGGCGTTTGACGTAATTATAGTGAACGCCGCCCAGCTCGATCTGACCGTCGACGCGTTCGAAGGTGGTAGAGCTGTTGTAATAATCTATGTTAGTGAGGGGAACTTTAATGCTGATCAATTGGTCATCATCATAGTCGTGGCGGTCCAGGCGGGCGACCAGCGTCTTGTCGGCCTTTTGTTGCCAGTAAGCGGTCAGCAGCTGGTATCCGTACCAGTTGAAGAAGAGGATTCCTATAAGCAGTATGGCAGCAAGTTGCTTCAACAAACACAAGATAGGCCTTTTTTTTATCTGTGCGGATTTTTTTTGCCGGCTTAACGTATCAGCATCACCGTTCCGCGTTGCATGCGTTCGGGTTGTTCATACAGCTTGTAAACGCATACCCACACATAGACGCCCACGGGTTGTTCCTTTCCGCCGGTGGTGCCATCCCACCCTGCGGCAGGATCCTGGGTTTGGAACATCAGTCGGCCCCAGCGATCGTATATCGCGAAGCGGAACCCGCTGGTGGGACCGGCAAAGGTGGGGCGGAAGATATCGTTGCGACCATCGTGATTGGGGCTAAAAGCATTGGGCAGATAGACGTACTGGGGGCAGCTCGAATCGGTAATGATGGCCGATGCGCTGGCCTTGCAACCATTGGCGTCGGTGACCTGCAGGGTATAGGTTCCGGGGTCGGCCACGGCGATCGTCGACGTGTTGCCGCCGGTGCTCCACAGGTACGAGGGAAAGCCGGTGGGGCCGATGAGCGAGATGGTGCTATAGTCGCATTTGGTGGTATCGGCCGGGCTTATATTGGGTGTAGCGGGGGGTGGCGGGATTGTAAAAGGCAGGGACTGCGGCAGCTGTAGGGGGTCGCCGCAGATGTCTATGATGCCCGTGCCGCTGGAGCTGGTTTTAGCAGCGACGGTATACGAACCCGGAGGATAATGTCCCGCAAAGCTTACGAGGACCGTCGAAGTATAACCGGTGTCGCTCGCGCAGTTAGTGCCCGTCGCACCGGTAACCGTGATCCCGGAGATGGAGAAGCCGCTACCGTCGGCAGCGATAGAGCTGCATAACACGGGTCTGGTCAGCTGGACGATCACGGAGCTGTCGCTGCATTGCTTCACGATCTCTTTAAAGGCCGGCGGGTTGGCGGGCACAAAGGTCGCGGTCGACGAGGTGAAGTCGATCGTAAAGCCATGGCTGGGGCCAGGACTGGCATCATGGCCGAAATTATTCACCAGGATAAGAAAGGTTTGGCCCGGGGTAGCATCGATGGATTGTGCAAAGGGCCAGCCGTATACGCCGCCCTTGACAAAGGGATTGGTAGCAGTATCGCTGAGACCCACGGTCCCCGTGGCATTGGTGCCGGGCTCGTCGTTGTTATAATTGCACCGCACGACATCGCCGGGAGTGAGTGAGTCGCAGGGCGTGGTAGTGATGTCCAGCACGGCAAAATCGTAGTCGTCGAGCGGATCAACCGGGATGATCTCGAAGGAGAGCTTGCCGGCGCCGGCGATTGTGATCTTCATCCACATAGTATTGGTCTCCGCGGGAGTGGAACAGGGGGTGGCCGCGAGGTCGACTCCGGGTCCTGTTCCCTGGTAGCTATAAGGGTTGTAGAATTTTCCGCCGCACAGCGGGATGGCGTTGCAGGCCGTTTGCTCGGGCTGGTTGGGCGGGAGCAGCTTTTGGGAAATGGCGGTGGCCGGCCACAACACACTGCATGTTATAACCATCCATACTCCTGCAAAAATGGACTTTTTCGACATCATATGTCACAGTACTTCACGGTGGGTGTCAGGAGACGCCAAGTTACTGATTTTTAGCCGTTCCGGGCACTAACTAACATTCATTAGTTTTTCCCTACCTTTATGCCATGAGCTACACCCCTGTACACAAAATCCGGCTGGTCACCGCCGCGGCTCTTTTTGACGGGCACGATGCCGCCATCAATATCATGCGCAGGATCATGCAATCCAAGGGCGCCGAGATCATCCATCTGGGGCACAACCGTTCGGTGGCCGAGATCGTGGAATGTGCCATCGAAGAGGACGTGCAGGGTATCGCCATCACTTCGTACCAGGGGGGGCATATCGAGTTCTTCAAGTACATGAAGGATCTGCTGGAAGCCAATGGCTGCGGCCATATCCGTCTCTTTGGCGGCGGCGGTGGTACGATCCTGCCGCAGGAGATCGAGGAGCTGCAGCGTTATGGCATCACCCGCATCTATTCACCCGATGACGGCCGGCGCATGGGGCTGGAGGGGATGATCGAAGACGTGATCAGGCAATGTGATTTCGCGCTCAACGGCGATCCCGGCGCTTTCGGGGGGAAGCCGGCGTTGGGGGAGTGGAAGGATATCCGCAAGGTCGCGCGGGCGATCTCGAATGCCGAGAATGGGACGGCCAGGGCGACGGAAGCCGGAGCCGCGCCGGGAACCGGACGGGCGGAAGCCGGACGGGCGCCCAAATCAGAGGGGCGCCAGCAGTCCGGCGGGGAAGGGCGGAAGCCGGACAGCGCCACGAAGGCAGAGTGGCGCAGCGGTCCGGCGGGAGAGAGGTCCGGCGGGGGAGCCAACGCGGCGGCTGCCGGGGCGATCCCCGTGGTGGGTATCACCGGCACGGGTGGTGCGGGCAAGTCTTCCGTAACGGACGAGCTTGTCCGCCGTTATCTCAACGCCTTTGCCGACAAGACCATCGCCGTGATATCGGTGGACCCGTCGAAGAAAAAAACGGGTGGGGCGTTATTGGGCGACCGCATCCGGATGAATGCCATTGCCGGCCCCCGCGCCTATATGCGCAGCCTGGCGACGCGGGACAGCGACCGCACCCTCAGCGTGCATGTCCAGGAAGCGGTTGATATCTGCAAGGCGGCGGGTTATGACCTGGTGATGCTTGAATCGGCGGGCGTGGGACAAAGCGACGCTTCCATATTAGATCATTGCGACGTAAGTGTCTATGTGATGACGCCGGAGTATGGCGCGGCTTCACAGCTCGAGAAGATCAATATGCTCGACTATGCCGATCTCATCGTCCTCAACAAATTCGACAAGGCGGGCGCGCTGGATGCGCTGCATGATATCCGTAAACAATATAAACGCAATCATGGGTTGTGGACGGCAGGGGATGGTGAGCTGCCTGTAGTAGGAACGATCGCCGCGCAGTTCAACGATGCCGGCATCAACGAGCTTTTTGAGAAGCTGGTCACCGTGATCGGGAAAAAAACCGGCGTACGCTTTGGCGAGCTGACCCTGCATGCCCATGTGCAGGACACGACGACACAATCCCGTATACTGCCGCCATCGCGGGTCCGCTACCTGGCGGAGATCTGCGGCGCTATCCGCGAGTACAACAGGAAGACCGAAGAGCAGAGCGTCATCGCCACGAAGCTATACCAGCTCGACGGCGTGCTGGCCGGGTTGCCTGCCGATTCGCCCGCACGCGCCCCGCTGCTGGAGCAAAAAGCCGGCTACGAGCGGCAGCTGTATCCGCTTTGCAAGAAGCTTGTCGACGAATGGCCGGCGCTGGTGGAGCGATACCGAAAGGATGATCTTGAATACGATGTCCGCGGGAAGATCATCAGGCAGCCGCTGTTTTACGAGTCGTTGTCCGGCACTGCGATACCGCGCATTGCCGTTCCGCGGTTCAGGGACTGGGGCGAGATCCTGCGGTGGCGGCTGCAAGAGAATTTCCCGGGGAAGTATCCGTATACCGCGGGGGTGTTCCCGCTGAAGCGGTCCGAAGAAGATCCTACGCGGATGTTCGCCGGCGAAGGCGGCCCGGAACGCACGAACAAACGATTTCATTATGTCTCGGCCGACCAGCCTGCCAAGCGGCTAAGCACGGCCTTCGATTCGGTGACGCTCTATGGCGAAGACCCGGACTACCGGCCCGATATCTTTGGGAAGATCGGCAATTCGGGGGTCAGCATTGCCACGGTCGACGACGCCAAGAAGCTGTATAGCGGCTTCGATCTCTGCGATCCGCGGACTTCGGTAAGCATGACGATCAACGGGCCGGCGCCGATCCTGCTGGCGTTCTTTATGAATGCGGCTATCGACCAGCAATGTGAGAAGCACCTGGCCGGGCAGGGAGCCGTCGCAGGAGCGAATATTGCCGGGCAGCGCGGAGCCGGTGCGCCGGGTGCCGCGGATGAGCCCAAGGACGCGGTCGCCGTAGCGTTCGCGCGGAAATATGGCGATGGTGCGGGTGCGCGGCCGGCGTATCACAACCCCGCTGCCCCGGGTGCGCTTCCGGCCGGCAACAATGGTCTGGGTCTGGGGTTGCTGGGGCTCAGCGGCGACGAGGTGTTGCTGGCTGACGAATACGACAAGATCCGCCGCGAGACGCTGGCGCAGGTGCGGGGGACGGTGCAGGCCGATATCCTCAAAGAGGACCAGGCGCAGAACACCTGTATTTTCAGCACCGAGTTCGCGTTGCGGCTGATGGGTGATGTGCAGGCTTATTTTATAGAGCAGGGGGTACGCAATTTCTACAGCGTCTCCATCAGCGGTTATCATATTGCGGAGGCGGGGGCCAACCCCATCACGCAGCTGGCTTTTACGCTGGCCAACGGTTTCACCTATGTGGAGTATTATCTTTCCAGAGGAATGAAGATCGACGATTTCGCGCCCAATCTTAGCTTTTTCTTCAGCAATGGCATGGACCCCGAATACAGCGTCATCGGGCGGGTGGCGCGGCGGATCTGGGCCAAGGCCATCAAGCATGTGTATAAAGGCAACGGCAGGTCGCAGAAGCTGAAGTATCATATCCAGACGAGTGGCCGGAGCCTGCACGCGCAGGAGATCGATTTCAACGACATTCGTACGACGCTGCAGGCGCTATATGCCATCTATGACAACTGCAATTCGCTGCACACCAACGCCTATGATGAGGCCATCACCACTCCCACGGAGGAGAGTGTACGCCGGGCGATGGCCATCCAGCTGATCATCAACCGGGAGCTGGGCACGACCAGGACGGAGAACTTCATCCAGGGCAGTTTTGCCATCGAGGAGCTCACCGACCTGGTGGAAGAGGCGGTGTTGGCGGAATTCGACCGGCTGAACGATCGCGGCGGCGTCCTCGGCGCCATGGAGCGGATGTACCAGCGCAACAAGATCCAGGAGGAGAGCCTGTATTATGAGAGCGCGAAACACAGCGGCGAGCTGCCCATCGTGGGTGTCAACACCTTCCTTGCGAAGAATGGATCGCCTACGGTGTTGCCCGGGGAGGTGATCCGCAGCACTAAGGAGGAGAAGGATCAGCAGATCGGGAACCTCGAGGCTTTCAAGGCACGAAATAATGTCCGCAGCGCCGCCCTGTTGCAACGGCTCAAGGAAGTGGCCGTGACGGACGGGAATCTTTTTGCCGAGCTGATGGAGACGGTGAAATACTGCTCGCTGGGGGAGATCACCAACGCGTTATATGAAGTCGGCGGACAATATCGGCGTAACATGTAACTTTGGGGACCATAGATAAAATCTCACCCCGCATGGCAGCAAAACAGCTCGTACCTATCGCATTCAAAAAAGAGATCAGCAAAGGACAGAAACCCATC
>DASYZH010000255.1:0-12099 GCA_035946435.1 Puia sp.
GATATTGCGGTTAAAGGTTGTGCCGGAAGAATAGGAGCTCACATAGATCGTACTGTTGCCATTGGGAGTATTGTTGAACGTAGCGGTGCCACCAAAGACATTGTTGGCACTGCTGTAGGCCACATAGGTATTCGCGGTACCGGTGTTGTTGAACGTAGCGTTGGCATTGAATTGATCGAGGTTGCCGTTACCCAGCAACAGATAGCCGGTGCCTGCATTGGTGAGTACGGTAGCACCGTTAAAGATATTGTTCCCCGAGCTACCGTCGTTGGAGGCGCCGGTTTTGGTAGACGTCACGCTGCCGCTGAACGTGCAGCCGTTGAAGTACAAGCCGGGGCTCGAGGAGACGACGTTGCCACCCAATGCCGAGCCCGGACCGAATTGCAGATAGGTTGCCGTGCTGTTCAGGGTTAGGTTGATAGAGGCGTTGCCATTCTGGGTAAATTGTTTCAGGATCAGGTAGCCGGCATTCAGTCCGACCGATCCTGCCTGGATGCTTTTACCTGCGGCGAGGATCGCAGTAGCGGTAGCGGAGCCGCCACAGAACTCGATACCCTGGGCGTTCCCGGCGGTATTGACGTAAATGTTGCCGTTGAACTGGTTGCCTGTGGAGTTCCATCCCGGCAGGATGCGTTCCATGCCATTGTCGGTAAAGGTGACGTCGCTATTCCAGGTGTCGGGAAAGGAATTGCCGAGGACTATGAAGCTCGTGCCGCTATTGGTGATGGACGAGGCGCCGTTGAATACGTTTCCGCCCACGGACCAGTCCCCCGAGGTTCCGGTCTTGGCCAGGTTGGACGTACCGTTGAAGGTACAGCCGTTGAGGTTTAGTGCTGGGCTGGAGGCGGTGATATTTCCCCCGAAAGCCGAGGTGGGGCCGAAGATGAGATCGCTGGTACCGGTAAGGGTCAGGTTAACCGGCGTGGTGCCAAGTTGCGTGAACTGCCGGAGATTCAGATAGCCGGCTGTATACCCCAGGGAGCCTACCGACATTGTATAACCGGCGGCCAGCGTAGCGGTAGCCGTATTATTGCCCGTACAGAACTGGATCCCACTGCCGCTGGTCGAGTTCAGCACGATATTGTTGTTGAAAGTCGTCCCGGCGGAATAGCTACTGACATAGAAGTTGTTGTTTCCAGCCGGCGTATTGTTAAACGTAGTGACACCGTTGAATACGGTGCCAGCCGCGTTGTAGGCGACATAGAAATTGCTGGTCCCGGCGTTGGTGAAGGTCGCGGCGGCATTGAATTGGTCGGGAGCACTACCGCCAAATAGGAGATAGCCGGAACCGGAGTCGGTGACGTTGACGACGCCATTGAAGATATTGTTACCGTTACCGTAATCATTGGAAGCGCCGTTCTTGACAGACGTGACGGTGCCGTTGAAAGTACAGCCGCCGAAATTCAGGCCGGGGGTCGAAGAAACGACGTTGCCGCCGATGGTCGAGTTGGGGCCAAAGGTCAGCGTGCCGGCGGTGCTGCTCATGGTGAGATTCACAGGAGCATTACCGTTTTGGGTAAACTGTCGCAGGATCAGGTAACCGGCATTGAGACCGATGGACCCGGCCTGGATGGTCTTGCCCGCGGCCAGCGTTGCCGTAGAGGTGGCGTTGCCGCCGCAGAACTGGATACCCTGCGCGCTGCCTGAGGTATTGACAAAAATATTTCCATTGAACTGGTTTCCTATGGAGTTCCATCCGGGTAGGATGCGCTCTGAACCGGCGTCGACGAAATTGACATCGGCATTCCAAATATCGGGATTGCCGTTGCCCAGCACCACGAATCCGCTGCTGCTGTTGGTGATCGTGCAGATGCCGTTGAAGGTATTGCCGCCGGCGCTCCAGTCGCCGTTCGGGCCGGTTTTGTTTGTGCTGAGCGTACCGTTGAAGACGGCGCCGTTGAGATAGATGTCGGGGGCGGTGACGGTGACATTGCCGCCAAATGTCGAAGAGTGGGCAAATACGATGCCGGTGTTCGTGCCGGTGAAGGTCAGATTGATCGGGGCCGTACCGAGTTGCGTAAAGCTGTCCAGGTACAATTGCCCTCCGCTGAAACCTGCTGAACCGACCTGGATGGTCTTGCCGGCCGCGAGCGTGGCTGTGCCGGAATTCCAGCCGAGATAAATGTTACTGGTACCAGTAGCGGTTAACGTGATATTGTCGTTGAACTGATCGTTGGTATTATTGCCCAGCATAAAATAGCCGCTGCTGCTCTGCTGGTTGATCGCACAGGTAGAATTGAAGATGTTCTGAAGCCCGCTGTTGTAGTTGTTGGTGCCGCCGGTTTTGGTGAAGGCGGCGGGGCCATTGTAGACCGCGCCGAGCGCCCAGATATCCGGAGCAGTCACCGTTATGGCGCCGCCGAAAGTACTGGAGGGGCCCAGGTATACCATCGATGATCCGGTGGCGGTAAGATTGACGGGGGTACTGCCCAGCTGGGTAAATTGTTTCAAATAGAGATAGCCGGCGGTCAGGCCAATGGACCCGGCCTGGATGGTCTTGCCTGCGGCCAGCGTCGCCGTGGAGGTGGTGTTGCCGCCGCAGAACTGGATACCCTGGGCGCTGCCGGCCGTATTGACATAGATATTCCCATTGAACTGGTTGCCGGCGGAATTCCACCCGGGCAGCAGCCGCTCCGAACCATTGTCGGTAAAGGTGACATCGCTGTTCCAGGTATCGGGGTTGCCGTTGCCAAGAACGAGATAGCTGCTACCACTGTTAGTAATGGAACATACGGCATTGAAGGTGTTGCCGCCGTTGCTCCAGTCGCCTGTGGACCCCGTCTTGGTGAAGCTGCTAACTCCATTGAACGTGGCGCCATTGAGGCTCAGTGCCGGGCTGGAACTATTGACGGTACCGAGGAAGGTGCTCGAAGGGCCAAAGAGGAGATAGCCGGTGCCGGTAAGATCGAAGTTGAGCGGCGTCGCATCGGATTGGGAAAACTGGCGCAGCGACAGCTGGCCTGCGGAAAATCCACCCGCACCGATATAGATGCTGTCACCGGCGGCGATCGTAGCGGTAGCGCTGCCATTGCCGCCGCAGAATAAAATGCCCTGACCGCTCGTGGAGGTCACGGCGATATTTTTGTTGAACTGGGTACCGGCGGAGTACCAGCTGACATAAAGGCCGCCGGCGCTTGAACTATTGTTGAGCGAAGTGAGACCATTGAAGCTGTTGCCGGTACTGTTGTACGCGATCATGAGACTCGCACTGCCCGTGTTGTTGAACGCGGCGTTGGCATTGAATTGATCGGAAGCGCCATTGGCGAGGTAGAGGTTACCCGAACCTGCATTCGTGATCGTCGCCACGCCGTTAAAGACGTTGCCGCCGGGGCTGGCGTCATTGGTCGAACCCGTCTTGGTGATCGCAACGGTTTGCTGGAATGTTGTATTCTTTAATGAGATTGTAGCGGAAGAAAGGGTTACCGGACAGTTCATCACGATGGGACCGGTAGTAAAGCTGGTCGTTGTCGCCGCCGGAACGTTCAGGGTGCCGTTCTGCACCGTCCCTTTGGTAAAGGTCACCGTGGCGCCGTTGATCGTGAGCGTTGCCCCACCCAGGTCCAGGGTTCCGCTGGTAAGCGTGAAATTACCTATCGACTGGCTGGCTGTCAGCTGGCAGGTATTGCTCCCCGTGACGACCGTGACATTGTCCGTGGAGCCGGGTATGCCGTTGGGGGTCCAGTTTCCTGCCGTATTCCAGGCAGAAGAAAGGGAGCCGTTCCAGGTATAGGAAGTCTGGGCCGTGACGGCGCAAACTAAGGTCATCAATGTAGCGACAAGTAGAGGTCTCTTCATAGAGTTGGGTTTCTACCATAGATGCACCCACAATTGGTCCAATTTTTATTGTTTTGATTATCAACATATAACAAAGGTCGCTTTATTATTTTTGTTCCCAAATCGAGAAAATTTGCCAGAATTGGTTATCTTTTGTGTTCTTCCAACTTTTTCCATCCCGGGGACCAGGCTGTAACCTTTTGTGCCGGCGAGTGGTCCTAACCGATTACCATCACGCATAACTTTTTTTTATGTTCTTCAACTATCTCAAAACCGGGATCAGGAATCTCCTGAAGTACAAGGTATTTTCCTTCATCAATGTCTTCGGGCTTGCGGCGGCCATGTCGGTGGGCATGTTGATCATTCTGATGCTGGCCGATGAAAAGAGCCATGATCAATTCAACGTTAAAAAGGATCGGATCTATCGCATCCTTTGCCACCGGCCGGATTTCCGGCATCCCTACGCCACGAGTCCTTTTCCGCTGGCGACTGTGCTGGGAAAAGGCTACCCGATCATCGAGCGGGCGACGCACCTGGTGATGGGTGTCGGCGGTGATGCCCGCTATGGACAGCAGAATGTGACGATGACAGGCTATTTCGCCGATACGGCGTTCTTCGAAGTCTTCAGCTATGGGTTGGAGCGGGGTGACAGAAATACGGCGCTAACCCAACCCAATTCGATGGTCATCACGCATGCGATGGCGCGGCGGCTCTTTGGCGATGAGGAGCCCGTGGGTAAGGTGGTCGCGTTCTCGGACCGCGGACTCACGGTTTTTGGCGGGAACTCCGCTTCGAAGGCGGTACCCTGGGGGATCTTTCGGATCACCGGCGTCATCGACGATCATCCTTACCGGTCGCACCTGAAATTCGATGTGCTGGTGTCGGCAGCCTCGCTGCCTGCCCTCAGCCAGGATTCGTTGATCCCAGACCGTACCGGGAACTGGAGCGATCTTTTCAACTGTTTTACATACGTTGTCCTGGAGCCTGGCAAGACCAGGGAGGAATTGAACACCGACCTGGCGCAGGTGGCAGTGCGGAAGTATGCGGGCCTGAAGGATTTCGACCATTTCCAGCTGTCGGCACAGCCGCTTACGCGCATCTCTCCGGGTATCCTGCTCGGCAACGAGCCGACCATTGCGCTCCCGATGATGGCGTATTATTTCCTTTCTTTTCTTGCGCTGGTAGTCCTGGTCTCGGCCTGCCTGAACTATATCAATCTTTCGCTGGCGCGGGCGCTGAAGCGATCCAGGGAGATCGGGGTCCGCAAGGTGGCGGGCGCTCGAAAACCGGACCTGGTGGTTCAGTTTCTTGGTGAAAGTGTGCTCACCGCGCTATTGGCCATGGGCATGGCGCTGGGGATCCTTTTGTTGTTGCGGACGGCCTTTTTGCATCTTTGGGTCAACCAGTACCTGAATTTCGACCTGTCCGTAGATGCGGGCGTATGCGCGGCCTTTCTTGCGCTTGCCTTGCTTACGGGTATCGTGGCCGGTGTATATCCTGCGTTCTATCTATCCCGGTTCGAGCCTATCCTCGCGTTGAAAAGTACCGAAGGGACGCGTCCCGGAAAGCTGTCGCTGCGAAAGGCGCTCAGTGTCGCGCAATTTGTCCTTTCGCTTTTCTTTATCATTACGGCGATCCTGATCTACAACCAGTTCCGTTTTTTCCTGCATTTCAAATACGAATTCCAGACGGCCGATATCCTCAATGTCGATCTACAGGGCAGCGATTACAAAATGGTGAGCCGGGAATTCGGAAGCGTCCCCGGCGTGACAGGCATCTCGGCCTGTGATTATCTGCCGGCTACAACCCATTCAGAAGGGTTCCAGTGGCGTCCCGCAAATCCCCTGCGGAAAGCGGATTCCGATTTTAGCAATGCCATTGTGCTGCATACAGACGAGCATTTTATCCCGAACCTGGGATTAAAGCTGGTGGCGGGGCAGGAGGTGCCGGCCATGTCACCTTCCGCCTGGCGATACGTTGTTGTAAATGAGACAGCGGCCAGGTCGTTCGGCTATGACCGGCCGGCGGCGATCCTTGGAGCAGCCTTCGAGACGCCCTACAGTGATTCTCCGCTGGTGGTAGTCGGTGTAGTCCAGGATTTTCACATGCGGATGCTGCTTGGGAACGATAAGATCGAGCCGTTGGTGCTACAGGACCAGTCCGCCAGTTTTCACTATCTGAATGTGCGGATCGGCTCGCGTGATGTCCGTAGCGTGATGACGGCGCTGGCCAGGCGATGGCGGACCATCGATCCCGTACATGCTTTCTCCTACAGCTTCTTCGATGAAGAACTGGCTTCGGAGTCGCAGGGAATTTTCGATGTCGTTTCGATCCTGGGGTATATCGCTTTCCTGGTGGTCATCATCGCGTGTCTCGGGATGCTGGGCATGGCCACCTATACCACAGAGCGCCGGAGAAAAGAGGTGGGTATCCGCAAGGTGCTGGGGGCCGGCGATTGGAGCAATACCCTGCTGTTGTCCCGTGAGTTCGTCCAGGTGTTGCTGATCGCCATCGGTATTGCCGCGCCGTTGAGCTATTTGCTGAATGAGGCCTGGTTGCGGAAGTTCCCGAACCGGGTGGACTTCGGCTGGGGAACAGTGCTGGAAGGTGTGACCATCGTGCTGGCGCTGGGCGTCGTCACGATCGCTTCGCAGACGGTGAGAGCTTCCAGGGCAAACCCGGTGGAGGCATTGCGTTGCGACTAAGCCCCTCGGGGGCTTTTGGCCTGCGGGCCGATTGAAACTGAGGGGATTAAGTGAATGTTAAAATTCGTTAACCGGCAGGGTTAGGTTGAAAAAGTAGTATCTTCATTCCCTTCTAAATTTGAGCTTTATATGAAGAATAGTCTTGTAGTAAGCGGCGCCCTGCTGCTCTTCTCCCTTTCCGCCGTTGCACAACCCGTACACGATGCCTTTGCCAAGATCACGACGGTTCAACAGGCCCAGCAATGGATCGACGCGAATCCGAAACTCAAACCGGCCCTGCTGAATCTGAACTCACTGAAGGATTCTACCGTGATAGACAAGCGGCTGCTGCGCCAGAACCAGGGGGATGTCTTTTCCGTGGGTTATGTGACGTACAAGGTGTTGGAGTCGGTGGAGAAGGTCAACTACAGGGCGAGCTACATCTTTCTGGATGGCGGATCGCTGAGCGAGTCCCAGGTCGATAGTCTCAAAAAGATCATCGTACAAAAGGCTTCCAGCGGCGCCGACTGGAATCAGCTTTCCGATCAATATACCATGGATGGCAACACCACGCATGGCGACACGGGCTGGTTCTTTGGCGAAGAGATGATGCCCAAGGAATTCCAGGACGCCGTCAAGAACCATAAAACGGGCGAGATCTTTTTTGTCGACGTAGCGGATCGCGGATGGCATTATATCGTGAAGAAGACCTATGACGATGACGACAAGAAGACCGCTACCGTCTTGCGCGCCAATGGGCGATAGCCGCGAAGGGGCGGCGGCCTGGGGCCACAAAGGGCGGCAATAATTACTGTTAAATTGACAAGTAATTATAAATTTCATCGGGAAATACTTATCTTGTGGTGAGACGGCTTCAAAAACCAAGATTACTTGCCAAACGAGATTCCCGATAACGAACCCGAACTATTGCTGCGTATCTCACAGGGCGACGCCCGGGCCTTCCGGCAGCTCTTCGCCGCCTATTCCGGGAAAGTTTATGCTTTAGCCATCAAGCTCACCAAGGATGCGGAGCAGGCCAAGGACCTGACGCAGGAGATCTTTGTGCGGTTATGGGTCAAGCGCGGGCAGCTCGGGGGTGTTTATCATTTTCAGGGGTTTCTTACTACGATTGCGCTGAACCTGATCCGTAATCATTTCCGGCGCAAAGTGCTGGATATCGGTAACGAGGCGTTCCTGGTGAATTACTTCGAAGAAAGCGCGATGGCACCGGACAGGGCCATGGAGTTCAAAGAGTTTCAATGCATGGTACAGGAGGCGGTGGATCATTTACCGCCGCAGCTCAACCGCTCTTTTACGCTTAGCAGGATGGCGGGCATGAGTCACGCCGAGATCGCCCGGCAGATGGAGTTGTCTCCACTGACGGTCAAGAGCCATATAGCCAGGGCGCTTACCTTTATCCGGGCTTATCTGGAGCAGCATTCCGCGCGGGCCTTTACCCTCCTGTGTGCGGTGGTCTTCAAAAAATTCTTTTAAAAAAACGGCTGGGTGATGCCTCCGTGTGGTCGAATGCGGTGTCCTGTTGACAAATAACGATGCCGCCATGACCCTTGCCGAATTACTACGTAAATATCTGGACGACGAGCTTTCGCCCGAAGAGCTTCGGCTTTTCCGCGAGGCGGCGATGCAAAACGAGAATCGCGCCGAACTCGACCGGCTGCTGGCCGAATGGATGGGCAGCGAGCTTCATCGCGGGTCGGCCGAAGCCATCGATGTCGATGCCTGGTACGAGGAACTGACGCAGCGGCATGGCATTTCTGTGAATGAAGCGCCGGCCGGGGCGCCGGTTGACGGACCCCCACAGGCCGGAGAGGTGCGCCGCGGGCACCGTGTCTATCTCTTCTTTGCCACGGCTGCGGCGGTTTGTCTGCTGGCAGTGGCCGGCATTTTCCTTTTCCGCCGTCCTGCCCCCCCTGCCCTTATCGTCAAGACAAAGATGCCTTTACCGGTCATCATTCCTGCAGGTAATAAAGCGGTCCTGACGCTGGCCGATGGATCGCATATTGTGCTCGACAGTGCCGCTGAGGGCACATTGGCCAGACAGGGCGGGGTACAGGTGATCAAGCTTGCGGGGGGACAGCTGCTCTATAAGAACGCCCAGCCGGGCCTGGTTTCAGCACCTTCCGGCGCTGTCGATGCACATCCTTTATACAACGAGATCACCACTCCGCGGGGCGGATTTTATGAATTACTGCTACCCGACGGATCCAAAGTATGGCTGGATGCGGCATCGTCGCTGCGTTTTCCCACGGCCTTTACCGGCGCCAGCCGCTGCGTCGAGCTAACGGGAGAGGCCTATTTCGAAGTGGCGCCCGGCCCGCAACAGCCTTTTCTCATCACCACGCAGGGTGTGACGGTACAGGTGTTGGGCACCGAGCTCAACCTGATGGCCTATGCCGACGAGGATGCCATCCGGACGACATTGGTGAACGGGGCGGTGCGTGTCGTGCGCGGCAGCGACCAGCAGCGACTCAGGCCCGGAGAGCAGGCCGCATGGTTGCGGGATGGTCAGCGCTGGCAGGTGTCGACCCCGGATATGCGGCAGGTCCTGGCGTGGAAGCGGATGGAATTTCGATTCGAAGGGTTGCCGATCGACGCCATCATGCGGCAGATCGGTCGATGGTATGACGTGGACATCGTATTCCGCGGACCGCATCCCGTGGGCGAGTTCAACGGGGTCATCTCCCGCAAGCAATCCGTCGCCGACTTGCTGACCGTACTGGAGCAAACGGATATCGTGCATTTTACGATCGAAGGCCGGAAGGTCATCGTAGAGCGCAAACTCTAACTATTATAAAACCAAAACTAACGATTATGCCACCCGGTGTATTTGGCTTCGGCTAATGTCTGTCCTTAGGGCCCAGCCGCCGTTGGCGGTTCGGCAGGCCTAACGGTCCTCCCATAAAAAAGCCGGAAGTGAAATTGGAAGCCTCACCCCCGGCGGTCATTTTGGGGAGATCGAAAACCACCCCTTCTTACGTGAGTATTTTCTTTACCCCAAAACTTTTCAAAAGTATGAAATGGTACATACCCGGCAATAAAATTTTCCTGGTAATGAAACTGACGATTGCCCTATTTTTCCTGGCAACCTTCCAGGTTGGAGCGACCTCTTTCGCACAGAAGGTCACGCTCAACGGGCAGCATATTACGCTCCCCCAACTCTTCGAAACGATCAAACAACAAACCGGCTACGATTTCATGTACGACAAGACGTTGCTGCAGCAGGCAAGGCCGGTAAACCTCAGGTACAACAATACACCCCTGCGGCAGGTCCTGGACGATTGCCTGGGCCAGCAAGGCATGGCCTATGTGCTTTCGAACGGCGTGATCATCGTCAAACGTGCCCCGCCGACGTCGAACGGGCCGGTGGAGACCCTGGCGCCTGACAGCAGCACGCTGGCGCTGATCACCATCCACGGCAGGGTCGTCAATGAAAGGAACGAGCCGCTGGAAGGCGCCAATGTCCGCGTCAAGGGTTCCCGTGTCTCCACCCAAACCGGACTAGACGGTGTTTTTACGATCAGGGCGGCTTCCAATGCTACACTGATCATCACCTTTATCGGTTACGACAGCAAGGAAGTAGCGGTGGGTGATCAGGAGAACGTCAGCGTCACGTTGCATGTCAACAACAATTCGCTTGGCGACATCGTGGTCATCGGCTATGGCGCGCAACACAAGGCGGATGTTACGAGCTCGGTGACGACGGTGAAAGCGGATCAGTTTGTCACGGGCCCCGTTACGGATGCGGGGGAACTGTTGAAGGGTAAGGTCGCCGGCCTGGCGATATCGAATCCTTCCGGCGACCCGAATGCCCAAACCCAGATCCTGCTGCGCGGAACGAACACGATCGGCGGCGCCAATACCGGTGTGCTCGTCATCGTCGACGGTGTTCCCGGAGATCTTTTGACCGTGGCGCCGGAGGATATCGCGGAGATCTCGGTGCTTAAAGATGCTTCCGCTACGGCTATTTATGGTGTCAAGGGTTCCAACGGGGTCATCATCATCACCACCAAGCGATCCACGGGAGCCACGATCAACCAGGTGGATTACAACGGGAGTGTGAGCACCAGCCAGGAGACCCGTATCCCGAAGCTATTGACGGCAGCGGATTACCGGGCGCAGATCGCGGCAGGTACCCGGCAGGCGGAGTATGACCTCGGGCATTCGACCGACTGGATCAAGGCCATGAGCAACAATTTCCCGGTGTCGACCCTGCAAGGAGTTACGTTCAAGGGCGGCAACAGCCAGACCAATTACTTTGCTTCCGTCAATTATCGCGGGCTGGATGGCATCTTCCAGCAGAACAATCACAAACAGACAACGGGCCGGGCCGATATCAATCACAGCATGTTCGATGGGAAACTCAAATTCAACCTGGGCGTGCTGGTTACGAATTTTACGGATCTGCCGTTCAATCAATACGATTACGAGCAGGCCCTGAAGATGAATCCCACCGCGCCGGTGAAAGAGGCGGATGGAACATACTACCAGGAACCCAACAATTTTGAATATCAGAATCCGCTGTCCGACATCTACAATACGAGCCAGCCGCAATCGGCCGCCCGGAGCAAATACAACGCCAGTATAACGCTTACACCACTGCGTGGACTTCGTTTCTCGGCCACGGGATCTTATACCAAGCAAACCTATCTCAACAAATATTTCGCGAACTTCCAGAATATCTCTACCATCCGGGATCAGCAGAACGGGGTGGCCAATATCAGCCAGGGGCAGGATGTGACCCGGTATCTGAACCTGAATGCGGAATATTCGCGGGCTTTTGGGGATCATCATGTCGATCTCCTGGCGGGGTATGAATACCAGGACGACAATAATTTCTTCACCACCATCAATAACCACGATTTTCCCACGGATATCTTCGGCTACAACGCCATCTACCTGGGTGCGGCGCAAAACGCGGGGACGAATCCTGCGGGGATCGGCGTCAGCAGTCCGGTGCCGACCCAGGGCTATGTCCAGACCAATCTCATCAGCTATTTTGCCCGGGCTACCTATAATTACAAGGAGAAATACCTGCTGCTGGCCAGTCTGCGGATCGACGGCGCCAGCCAGCTGTATGGGGCGAGCGAGCCCTATGGAAAATTCCCTTCCGTACAGGTAGGCTGGCGGATCACCAAGGAGGAGTTTATGCAGGGGCAGGATATTTTCGACGACCTGAAGCTACGCGGCGGTTATGGGGTCACCGGTAACCCGCCTGCCAACGGCTTTCTGGGTGTAGGGCTGCTGGGCTATGGGAATTATATCCTGTATTACGGGCAATGGATACAGACGCTGGGTCCGAGCCAGAATGCGAACCCGGATCTCAAATGGGAGGCCAAGCATGAGACCAATATCGGCTTGGATTATAGCCTCCTGAAAGGCCTGATCACCGGTACGATCGATTATTATGACAACAAGATCGAAGGGCTGTTGTATACGTATAATGTACCCAGCCCGCCCAACCTTTATCCCACCACCGAGGCCAATGTAGGTACGATGGAGAACAAAGGCCTCGAGATCGCGGTGAATGTAACGCCGGTCCGCAACAAAAAGGTCACCTGGACCAGCAGCTTTACCTTCTCTACGAACAGCAACAAGCTGGTTAGTTTGTCCAACCAGATCT
>DASYZH010000256.1:0-35708 GCA_035946435.1 Puia sp.
TTGGTCTATAACCGGCTTCCCGGTGTCAGTGGTTTATTTTTATGACCACCATGAGGTTTTACTTATACGGCATACTCCTCGGTGTATGCCCTATTATCGCACAGGCACAGGATAACTACGAAATTCAGGTTTATGCCTCACCTACGGTGGGCAGGGACACGACGATGGTAGAGTTGCACAGCAACTACAGTTTTATAGGGAATACGGCGGCGGATGAGGTCGTCTCGACAAATCACATGGACCGTGAGACCATCGAGATCACACATGGGTGGACGCCCTGGTTCGAAACGGGTTTCTATATTTTTAACGCCTTCGGCGACATGGGCCGCACCAACTATGTAGGCAGCCATATCCGGCCGAGGGTCATGGCACCGACCCAATGGAACTGGCCCGTAGGCGCCAGCATCTCGTTCGAAGGCGGGTTTGTAAAAGATGGCTATGACCCGGACATCTGGACACTGGAGATCCGCCCGATAATCGACAAACAGCTGGGTCCCGTCTATCTGGCGCTGAACCCGGTGGTAGACCTTACCTTTAAAGGAGCTGATGCAGGCCGCGGGGCCATCTTTGCGCCCGATTTCAAATTCAGCTATCAGATCGGCAAAGTGTGGGCGCCGGGCATAGAATACTACGGATCATGGGGACCTTTCCAACATTTTGATCCTATCGCCGTTCAGCAACATCAGCTGGCGATCGCGGTAGATGCCGACTTCGATCCGCGATGGGAGTTCAATGCCGGCTATGTGTTCGGGCTGACGCCGGGCATCGACCGCAGCATCTTCAAAGTTATCATCGGCCGAAGATTTGGCGGCGGCAAAAAACACCCGCTGACACACTATGATCACAGAAACCTATAAACTGAAGACCGTCGCAGGAGGTCCCACCTTCCTCGAACCGCACAGCCTGGCGATCCGTATCTGGCACTGGGCCCTGGTTGTTTTTATTTTCGGCGCCGTCACCACGGTGGGACTAGCCACGTTTGTCTTCAATACCGGGCAGAACATCCCGCTGGTGCAGCATCAATTGCAGGGCAAGGGTGTCACGGTGGACGCCCCTACGGCCCGGGCCGTATCGCACGCGTTCAACGATAAGGTGTGGTTCCTGCACAAGTGGATCGGCTATGGCATCGCCCTTCTTGTACTCAGCCGCTGGTTGTTGGAGGTATTGCTACCAGCGCCGGAAAGATTAGCGAGGAAAATGCGGCTCGCCGCTGGGTTTCAGCCCACGACGCCGGAACAGGAAAGGGAGAAGAAACATTACCTCACGATAAAATGGACCTATATTGTTTTTTATGTGCTGATCCTCGTAATGGCGTTAACGGGTTTGGTGCTGGCATTCGAAGACGTGGCATTTTTCCAGAGCATCCGGCGGCCGGTCAAGAGCGTGCATAGCTTTACGCAATACCTGATCTATGCTTTTGCCCTTATTCATATCGCCGGGGTGGTCCGGGCAGATAATTTGCGTTATCCAGGATTGGTGAGCAGGATGATCAGCGGAAGAAAAACGCATTTGTAACAAATCTAATCCAGGGACATGAAGCGGATCTGTCTAACCGTTATCGGTCTATTCGTGCTATTCGTCCATGCCTTCTCGCAGCAGGAGGCCCGCGACACAGGCACGTATACCTCCAAAAAGTTGAAGATCGACGAGATCGACCTGGTGTCGAGCTATTATACGCAGAACGGCGATCACTCGGCTATCCGTGGCGGCATCGGTGACGAACATGTTACCGACCTTTCGGGCGGCCTGGAGTTGAAGCTGGTGGGATGGGACGCCAAGGAACGGAAGAATACGCTGACCCCCGGCATGGGCATCGACCATCATACCGCCGCCTCGCAGGCCTGGATCTCGAAAACCGGCGCCTCGAAGCGTACCGATGGGCTCCGGCTGTACCCCAGCCTGGACTGGACCAGGGAGAATCAGCTCAAAGGCAGTTCGATAGGCGCCGGCCTTTATTACTCCAACGAATTCAACTATCATTCCCTTGGATTCAATGTCAGCGGCTCGCAAAAGACAAAGAAGGGCGGCGAGTTCAGCGCAAAGCTCAGCGCGTATATAGACCGCGTGACGATGATCCTTCCTTCGGAATTCGAGCCCCCGGGCGCTTACCGCATAGGTCGCAACGGCGAGCTCCGGCATCCGGACTATGGTTCCAGCGGCCGTCAAACCTATACGGCCTCCTTCTCCTTTTCGCAGGTGATCAATACCCGGCTTCAGGGGAGCCTGCTCCTTGATGTCGTCGACCAGCAGGGCTATCTCGGGTTGCCTTTTCACCGGGTCTATTTTACAGACGGCGTCGATTCTATCGAAAAGCTGCCTTCGAACCGGTTCAAGCTGCCGCTGGGTCTGCGCGTCAATTATTTTTGGGGCGACTATGTGGTGCTACGCGGTTATTACCGGTACTATATGGATAGCTGGGGCGTCCGCTCCCATACGGCGAGTCTCGAGACCTCGGTGAAGCTGACGCCGTTTTTTTCCGTGACGCCCTTCTACCGGTACTATACACAGACCGCCGCCAACTATTTCGCACCTTATGAGACGCATGTCGAAACGGATACTTACTATACCAGCAATTATGCGCTGGCGCAATTTCACAGCAGTTTCTTCGGCGCAGGCATCCGGCTGGCGCCGCCAAAAGGCATTTTCGATAAGCATTGGAGCATGATGGAGATCAGGTACGGCCATTATACCCAGACGACGGACCTGGTGTCGGATATCGTCTCGCTGAATTTGCAATTTCGGTAACCAACTTTTCAAACGATGCTGCCCATTTCGTTGCTACTATTCTGTTGCCTCCCGCTGGTGCTTTCGGCCCAGTTCGCGACACCTTATGATCCGCGGGGCAATGGCCGGAACTGGTCGCTCAAAGGGAAGGCGTTGCCTTTCGTGCTTGGCGACGAAGGTGGCATCAGCGCCTTGCTCGGTGCGGAATATGGGTTCGCCAGAAATCAATCCATTGGGATCGACGGGTTCATCGAGTTCACCACCAAATCCGACAATAACAGCACGGACACCGCCGGGGTCATGCACGATGTAGCCCGCTATTATCATGGCCGCGAACGGGCCCTGTTCCTCAATTACCGGTATTATTTCTCCTATCAAAGGCTGCGGCGGGACCATGGTGTCGTTCCCTATGTGCTGGTCTTCTTTCGGTATGGCAAGATCGACCAGCACTACGACCCCTTATACCCGCTCACCAGCTGGCTGAACAATTACGAAACCCACTACTCCGCCGGTCTCATGGCGGGCAGTATGTTTCAGCTGAGCCGCAGCGGCAGACTGGCCGTAGACGTGAACACGGGGATATTTCTGAAACGTAAGGATATCGCTACTACTTATCTTCATAATCACCAATCGATCACAGATACCAGCAAACCTTTTGGGCCCGGGCTCCGTTTCGCCGCCAATCTCGTCTACTGGTTCTATATCCGAAATCCCCAAACACCATGAAGCTACTCATCATTGAAAAAGATCCGCTGCAGCTGACCCGGATCACCCGTCATTTCCGGAAAGAAGGTTTTCTCTGCGACACGGCAGGTGCTTACCGGCATGCCTTGCAAAAGATCGAAAATTACCAGTACGACTGCCTGATCCTCGACCCCGGGCTTGGCGATGGGGATGGTTTTAAACTCATCCGGTTTGTGCGCGAGGATGCCCGGAAGACCGGCGTCATTGTCATCTCGGATCAGGGTTTGCCGGAAGCCAAGATCGCAGCGTTGAATGCCGGCGCCGATGACTATATGACCAAGCCCATCGATCTTTCGGAATTGGGCGCCAGGGTCAAAGCCCTGTTGCGACGGAAGTATAACCATGGGAACAACACCATCGAGGTGAACTGCATGCGCATCGAGCTCGATGCCCACACGGTAGTCTGCAAAGGGAGGACGCTGGATCTCCGCAAACACGAATATCATCTCTTCGTGTTCCTCGCGATGAACAAAAATAATATTGTCCCGACGCAAACCATCGCCGAACAGCTGTTCGACGGGCCTTCCGAAAAGGCCCCGGGCGCCAACTACGTATATGGGCACATCAAAAACCTAAAGCGGAAATTGCGCGAGTGCGGCTGCCCGCACCTGATCCGGACGGTCTATGGGGTCGGTTACAAAATGAATGTTTCAACAACCTGCTCACTTGAACGTTAGGTTCATCGAAATGACGTCCGACACCAGGTCCGTCGTCTGCGTATAATGTCCATAGCGGATCTCGAGCGTTTTGAGACTGCTATGAAAGATGCCCGCCGGCGGCGCGATCCGGATACCCGTACCAAAAAAGGAGCTGGTAAACGCGGCATACGCGTAGTTGCTGGTCCAGTAGCTATCGCTTTCCGTGTGCTTTTCATACGGTGCAAAATACCGGGCCGCCGTCTGGGTATAGTAGCGGTAGAATGGGGTGATGGAGAAAAACGGCGTGATCTTTACCGGCACTTCGAGACTAGCCGTATGCGACCGTATCCCCCAGCTGTCCGTATAATAGCGGTAATAGCCGCGCAGGACGATGTTGTCACCCAGAAAATAATTCAGCCTTATGCCGATCGGCAGCTTATAACGGGTAGACGGAAGACTCTCGATGGTATCCTTGCCATCGGCAAAATAGACGCGATGGAAAGGAAGACCCAGATAGCCGTTCTGGGCGACGAGATCGAGCAGCACGGCGCCCTGCAGGCGGGTGTTGATCACCTGGCTGTAGGAAAAGGACGCGGTATAGGTGTCGCGCGGCGTGCTGGGGATAGTTGCCTTGCCGGTTTCTTCGCTGTAACTGGAGCCGGAGCTCAGGGTTACGGTCTTGCCGCTGGCGGTGGTATAGGTCACGGTGCCACCGGAGGTGTTCGTAATGGTGTCGACGGTGTTGAACTCGGAGGGCCGGATCTCCTTTACCCGATCCAGGTAGGTCGAGAATTTGGCAGTGAACTCGCCGTTGTGGTGCGTCTTTGCCGAGAATTCGGCGTCGAGGCCGAGGGAGTGATAGTTGTATTCCGAAGAATAGATCGCGCCAAAGCCGATCGTTGTGCCCTTGGTTTCGTTCTCGCGGCTCCAGCCGACCTGCGGATATATTCTCGTGCCGCCGGTCTTTGAAGCGCCGGTGCTGGATACCCAGGCCTGGGAAGCGGCGGTATGATGGTCGCGACCAAAACCCAGCGTCAGGTTGTTCTTACGGGCCTTGAAATCGTAGCCGGCGAGTTTGAGTTCGAGACCGTTGGCAAGATCGGTGACTTTCTCCGAACCGATGCCGCCTTCTATGGCGGAATGGTCGCCATTTTGCCAGTAATAGCTGGAGACGAGGTTGACTTCGTCGATCCTGAGCTTGCGGGAATGGTAGGTGGTATCGTTCGTTTGGGATGCGGTGGTTTGCGGTGCGGTGGTTTGTGGTGCGGTGCTTTGCGGTGCGGTGGTCTGGGGTGCGGTGATTTGCGGTGCGGTGGTCTGGGGTGCGGTGGTTTGCGAAAAGGCATGGAGGAATAACAGGTAGATGCCTACCAGCGTAAGACAGATCTTTTTCATAGGGGTTTAGTTACAGCCGCAGCCGCCGCCGGTCTTGCCCCCGTTAGCGCCGGAAGAGCCTTCCCGGTAGGATTGAAAATTCAGTTCGTTCTTTTCGACCTTCCGGTTGGAGAGCGACATCTCCGAGTCGTTCAGCCGGTTCTTCTGGTACTCCTTTACCGGGGAACAGGCGCCGAGCGCGATGATCGCCAGCAGGCCCAGGATGGACAGTGGGCGGGGTCTGATGTTTTGCTTCATGTGAGTTTGATATTCGCGGATGTATAAATCAAGTTGTGGTCGTCGATAAGGATGCATTCGATGTCCTTGATCTGGTCGATCATATCCAATCCCGCTTTGATGCCCATGACCATCACCGGCGTGGCCATCGCGTCGGCGATCTCGGCATAGGGAGCGATGATGGTCACGCTCTTGATACCCGTGACCGGCAGACCGCTACGGGGGTCGATGGTATGCGAATATTTTTTCCCGTCGACGATCGCATATTTTTCATAATTGCCGGACGTGGCGACCGCCATGTTGCTTAGTTGCATATAGGAAAAAGGCTGATCCGAGGCATCGGGATGTACGACGCCGATGGTCCATGGCCGGCCGTCAGGCTGGGAGCCCCATACGGCGAGATCACCCGAAGCATTGATGATCCCGCTGGTCACGCCACGGGTTTTGAGAAGCTGCCGGGCGCGGTCCGCGGCATACCCCTTGCCGATACCGCCGAAGCCGATGCGCATTCCGGCGTGTTTGAGAAAAACCGTGCCCTGTTCGCGGTCCAGCAGGATATTCCGGTAGTCGATGAGCCGCACCATTTTCTTTGCGGTCTCCGCATCGGGCAGGCTGGTCATCGTCGGATCGAAATTCCAAAGCCGTTTGTCCACCGAGCCATAGGAAATATCAAAGGCTCCCTGTGTAATGCGGGAGATACGGATCGACCGCTCGATGAGTTGGAAGGTTTCCCCGCTTACCACCACCGGCGTGAGCCCCGCATAGCGGTTGATCTGGCTGGTCTCGCTGCCTTCATCGTATGTCGTGAGCAGGCGTTCGATGCGCCGGATCTCTTCCACGGCCGCGTCGATGTGTGCGTCGGCCCATGCCGGGTTTTCACCGACGACGGTGATCTCGAAGCGGTTGCCCATTAGCCTGAGCGCCCGCCGGAAAAAGGTGGGTGTTGTTTGAACCGTCATTTATCGTTGTCGATGATCGTCTGGACCTCGCGGGCAAAAGCATCGGGCGTCGTGCCGGGAAATCCGTCCCAGGCTTTCAGCACCTTCCCATCCGCCGTCAACAGAACGGTATAGGGGAACTTCCCTTTGGAATCGTATTGATCGGCCATGGCGTCGTTGAGCTTTTGCTGCGCCGCCGGGAGCTGGTCCTTCTTCATCCGCGGAAAATCGGCATTGACCATCACCAGGCTGGAATCGGCCATCTGCCCGAAGACCCGGGTCTCGAAGATCTCCCGGTGCATCCGGATACAGGGACCACACCAGTCCGACCCCGAAAAATTCAACAATATATGCCGGTGTTCTTTTTGGGCTATTGTTTTGGCTTCATCGAGGTTATAATGCCAGGAGACGCCGGCATAGCCCAGCGTTGTGACCGCCGCAATAAGGATCGATTTGAACATATCTATAAATACGGCTATAGATCAATTAAGTTGTCGGGCTGGTGGTGAAAATTTTTTTTGGCAGGTTTCGTACAGAATTGGGGTTACGGCACCCGTTCAAAAGTGCTGGTTTCCAGCAGGACTATCTCGTTGACCTTTCCATTGTTGTCTTTATGGAGTTGCAATTTGTACTGTTCCGAAGAATTGAAGAAATAATCGTCTGCGAGGGCATCCAGGGCGATCTCTTTGTTGTCCCAAAGCTGTTTTACCACCAGCTGCTTTTCTTTTACCGCGATCGTCACCTGGTTGTCGGGGTCGTCTTTCGATTGAAATTTGCCGCTGGCGGCTTCCAGATCGGCTGCGGAAAGCTCGGGCTTTTTCGTTTTGGTCCAGAGATCGCGGCCAAAGGCCAGGACCTGGGTAATGTTGCCCTGCTGGTCTTTGGTAAATTTGAGCGAGAAGGACGGGATGTTATCCGTAAAAAAATCCTCGGTGTTCATGGGATGGAAGGGCACCTCGGCGCCGTCCCAGAGCTGTTTCAGGATCAGGTTGTTCCCCTTGACATAGAACCGGATGAAGCGTTCCCCCTCTCGGTTCAATCGGTAGACGCCTTCATAGGGCGCGAGCTGCCCGGGCGTATGTGCCATTACTTTTTTTACCAGGGGTTTATAGTCTTTCTCGCGGTTCCATTTAACGCCCATATTGCCGAGGTCGAGGGCCGCGATATTGCCGGTGGAATCCCGGGAGAAGACGATGTCGACGGGGGCTCGCTCTACCGCTTCGATCGTATGGAAGACGAGGTCGTTCTTGGGAAGCAGATGGAAGTCCTTGTCGACCCAAAGCGGTCTGGCCACCAGGGTATCGTTCCTGATCAGGATGTGGATCACCAGGTCGTTCATGCGGGAAGAACGGTAATAGCCTTCGAATGGCTTTAGCTGGGCTGGGGTCAGGCGTGCCCGGGCTTGCGCCTGGGTCTGGGCTTGCGCTTGGGCGTGGGCTTGCGCCTGGGTCCTGGCCGGAGCTTGCGCTTGGGCTTGGGCTTGCGCTTGGGCTTGGGTCCCGGCGACCAGGCCGGCGGCGATGAAGGCGATCAGCATCGCGAGGGTGTATTTTTTCATAAGTAGCTATTTTATCCAAATTTTATAGATCAGCCAGGCCAGCAGGAGCCCGAGCGCCGCGATCAGCAGTCCACTGAGCCGCCGCCGTTTCAGGAACAGCAGCAACAACATCCCCGTGAGCGATACCAGGGCCAGCATTATCGCGCAAATATCGATGAATCTATTCCAACCGGGTCCGGTATCCCGGCCTTTGTGCAGGTCGTTGATCAACCCCACGAAGCCGGCGCTGGTCTTCGTCAGATCGTAGTCACCTGAGACGCGATCGACAAACGCATCCGCCGCGTAACCCGGGCCTTTGAAAGATATCCCGAGCTGAGTGTCGTCGATCCGGAAATCGCTGAGCGCCGCTTTGATACCGTGTGTCCGCCGCAGGTATTCCACGATGGCTAATTTATCGATATGCAGGGTGTCGGGGCTGCTGGTCCAGGCGGGGTTCATGTGGCCTTTTTCCTGGGTCGTATGTACCTGGCCGGCAAATCGATCCGCATGGTTCAGGGTAAGTCCGGTGACCGCAAAAAAGAAGACGATCGCGAAGCTGATCATGGACAGGTAGATATGCAGCCAACGCACCAGCATGGCGGCTTTGCGATTGAGGGCGGTATTGATGGGCATCGGCTATTTTTTTCGATAATCCAGGGAGGCGGCGGTGATCTCGACATTGCCGGTGAGATCGATCTTTTTCGGCGTGTCGTCGCATACGATCTCCTGGCGCATCAGCTGATAGGTTCCATGTTCCCGGGCGGCTTCGATCTTGAGAATATATTTTCCGGGCTTTACGGGGCTGCCGTGGTCATCGAGTCCGTCCCATTTAACGGTATACTTACCCGGCGAGCGCGTAGCGCTGGTGATCGATGCATTGAAATTCTTGTCCCCGGTGTACATGCCGCGATATTTGAGGTACCATGATCTCAGCTCGGGCAGATAGCGATCGCCGCCATGCCACACCGCGATGGTGCGTACCGGGGCGTGGTTCTCGTCTTCGACCCATACGGCTACATAGGGTCGTTTGGCAAAACCTTGTTTTTGCAGGGCGATCTCGAGATTTACCACCAGCTCGAAATTGGCTGGCGCGGTGGCCCGGGCGTCGCGGCCCGCGCCGGCCTTTGCTTCGCGGGAGCCCGGCTGTGCGCTGGCTTTTGCTTCGCCGGGGCCGTTGTCTTTCTCCGCCTGCTCCAGTGCGGCCCACCCCTTGCTTTCGAGGCGTCTGCCGTCGCGTGTGATGATCAGGTAGTCGACGCCGGGGATGGTCGACGCCAGCCGTTCGCTTTCATCGGGCGAAAGTACGTTGAAGGCCGTGGCCAGCGCTCCGGCGTCCGTGGCATTCGGCGCTACTACGGTGGCGCTGAGGATATCTTCGGCGGGCTGTCCCGTGCGCGGGTCGACGATGTGCGAATACCAATGACCCGCGATGAGCTCCCCGCGCCGGTAGTTGCCGCTGGTGGCAACAGCCCGATCGTGAATAGCTAGCCGGCAAACGGGTTCGTCGTTCTCCGCATCCGCCCGGGGATCGCTTACCCACACGGGTTCCCGCCAATCGCCGGCCACTACCAGGTCACCGCCGATATTGACCACGATGCCGGATACGCCTGCGACGGCCAGCGCAGCGTCCGCGGCATGCCGGATGATATAGCTTTTCGCAAAGGAGTTGAGGATCAGCGGCGCATCGCTCAGATGCGTTGCCGTTCCTGCCTTCGGGTCCAATAGCCAGTGCTGCTGCCGGACTTTTTCGATAGCCGAATCCAGCTCGGTTTCCGTCGGTAGCGAGCCCCGGGTCGCTGCCCGTTTCCACACCCGCGTGATCACTTCGGCGGACGCGTCCAGGGCGCCATTGGTGCGAAGGCGCCATCCATCGAACAGCTCGAGAACGTCGTATAGGTCGGGGGAAACCGGTATAGCCTTATTGCGGGTATGCATCCAGTGGCTGAACTCGCTGTTTGGATCATAGCCGCTGAGGACATTCGACAGCCGGGTGATCTCGGCCAGCACCGCCTGTTCCGCCTGATCCGAGACCTGCACGGAGACGGCGGACACTTTGAGATCGAGCGAGGTACCTAAGACGTTTTCGTAGTGGGAGGTATAGAGATGAGAGATAAAGAGCAATCCAAAGAGAAGCTTCATATTTTAAGGTTTTCGCTTGCGAGAAGCAAAATAGCAAAAATTCCATATCGATCCTCCCCGCGTGTCCATTAATTTACCGCCCCTCATTTCCCGCCCAATAACGTATCTGCGAGCAGATGAAGGATGTAGAATGCTGCAAGCGCGCTCCCGATGATCGCGATGAGGATATTCGGCCAGCGCATCCGGATGGAGATCACGAGTTCGCGGCGGAAATGGTAATACCGGTACCAACTGATCGAGAGCAGGTTGACTGCCACTGCCACGAATGGAAAGCCCACCAGGAAGATGAAGACCACGATGGCTCTCGCGGGGAGTGGCAGGAAAGAACCGCTGCCCGCCAGCCAGCGGGTGAGCCCGGGAAAAAGATGAAGCGTATTTTGCAAGAACAGCAGGAAGATCAGTAACCCCGGCAAGGCGATGAGGATGACGCCTATCGCGGCGGAGCGTCTGGCGCTTAGCAGGGCCAGACGGACGAGCTTTTCGTTTTCGGTGGCCGGGGCCTCCGGCTTGGGGACGTCCGTTAAATAGTTCGATAATTTCTCCTTTGTCATGGTTTGCACATTTGATGGTATAATGTTTAGAAGGCGGGATACGTTGCAGTGAGCTTTGTTTTTAATTTCGCGAGCCCGCGCGAGAGCAGGGATTTGACCGTCCCTTCCTTTTTTCCCAGGATCTCGCTGATGTCACGGATCGATAACTCCTCAAAGAACCTGAGGGCAATCACCTGGCGATATTTTGCCGGGAGTGTGCCTAATACCCGACGGATATGCTCGAATTCCTGCTGTTCGTCGATCCGGCGGGTGATCTCGTTGCTTTCATGCCGGAGCGCATGGCGATTGGGCCAATCGACGCCATCCAAGCCATTTGCGTCATCGAGGCCTTGCAGATCGCTTAGCCGCTCCGGCGAATAGTTCTTTTTCCGGAAATATTGGTTCAGCTCGTTGACGGCGATGCGAAAGAACCAGGAAGAGATGGAGATACCGCGCCAGTGGAACGTGCCGATACGCACAAAAGCCTTCAGAAAGGTTTCGGCGGCAATGTCGCCTGCGAGGGCGTGGTCGCCGGTGATCCGGTAGATATAGCCGAAAACACGGGGGTAATGAGCGTCATACAGCTCACCAAAGACCCTGGGATTGGTCTTTGCGAGGCGGATCAGTTCTTTTTCGCTTAGCAAAAGGCGGCAGTTTACCCTGGAATGCAAAAAAACTAAAAACGTTGCAATAAATATCCGAGCACCGCCCCGCCGAGGATCACCCACGCGTTATTAACCTTAGGAAAGCCGAACACCACTATCGCGCTTGCCCCGGCGACGGTGATGGCCTGCCAGCTTGTTATCGTCGCCCGCCCGAAGTCGATGCACACCGTGAGGATGATGGCCACCGACGCGGCATTCACGCCATCCAGGAAGGCCGAGAAGAGTTTCGACTTTCGCATCCGGGGTACCAGCGGGTGCGACAGGGCCACAAAGACAAAGGACGGCAGAAAGATCGCCAGCGTAGCCAATGCCGCGGAGGGCCATCCCCCCATTTGCCAGCCGATGAACGTCACCGAGGAAAACACCGGCCCGGGTGTAAACTGGCCTACGGCGATGGCGTCGATGAGCACTTTACGCGACAGCAGTCCCTTGGCCACCAGCTCGCTATCCAGAAAGGCGAACAGCACATAGCCGCTGCCATAGAGGATCGCGCCCACCTTCAAGAAGGAAAAAAAGATGCGCGTGTTTGACACGACTATCGCCGGGATTTGCAGGAGGATGGGCAAGAGGCCCTGTAATGTCTGGTTTTTCTGACGCGCGGCGGCTATCGCCAGTGCCAGGAATCCCGCACCGAACAATACGTAGATCTCGTTGACGCCCAGCAGACCGGCGGCCAGCGCTGCGATGGCGATCAGCCAAAGGAATGCCGAGGGGGCTTTCGCGGGGGCCGGGAGTTGCTTCGGGGCTGCGCTTTGCTTTGGGGCCAGGAGTTGCGATTGGGCTGCGTTTTGCTTCGGGGCCGGGGGTTGCTTCGCGGCTGCGCTTTGCTTTGGGGCCGGGGGTTGCTTCGGGGCTGCATTTTGCCCGGGCCCCGTGTCTTGCTGTGCACTGCCGTCTTTCGCCGGGGTCGCACTTTGTCCTGGCCGTCCGGCTTGCCTTCTCAGCGCTTTTTTGGCCAGCGGCAGCGCCGCCGCGAGGATCACCGCGATCACGGCAGGCTTGATCCCGAAAATGAATGCCGACACCTCGGGCAGCTGGCCATAACGTTGATACAGCGCCGCGATGACGCCCGTAATAGCTACGGCGGGACAAATAAAGCAGGCGCCCGCCACCAGCAGTCCCCGCCAGCCGCCGCGTTCCAGGCCGATATGGATGGCCATCTCCGTACTGTTAGGCCCGGGTATAAGGTTCGTCGCGCCGATGAGATCGAGGAAATGGTCGTGATCCATCCACCCACGTTTCTCCACGACTTCGCGTTGCATCAGCGCGATATGCGCAGCGGGTCCGCCGAAGGCCGTGAGTCCGAGGCGGAGGAACAGGCGGAACAGCTCCCGCAATTCGTTTTTCTTTGCCATCCGCCTAGGCCCTCCTTCGTTTTCCGTCCAGCGACCAGGCTCCCGCGCCCACCAGCAACACCGCCACCAACGTGAGCGTCATCGCGAAGTCCGTGCGATCCTCATGCGCGAAGAACCAAAACCCTTTGTTCATCAGTTCCGGCCATTTGGTCGTTATAAACGCAACGCTCATTATTACCAGCAGCGGGATCGTGGCAAGCCGTGTCAGCAGGCCGACGATGAGCAATGACCCGCAGAGGATCTCGAACCCGCCCGTCACCGCCGCCCAGAAGGCCGGGTTGGAAAAGCCGAGCTTTGTGAACCTTCCGGTGCCAAGGTCCGCGAACAGGAATTTTTGGATGCCTTCCGAGAGAAAGACCAGTCCCGGTACCCAACGCAGCAGGAGCAGGGCCAGCGACCAGCGGCCGGTAGTGGTAGTAGCCATGTTATAGTTATTTAGTAAATACCTGGTTAGTGATGGGCGGGGTATCGGGGATCTTGATTACATTGAACTCGTGTTTCGTCGCGCGATGACAGTTGTTGCATGTATTTGTCAGCAGCACAAAAGCGGTCTTGAAAGCCGCCGGGTTTTGAGCCCCCACAGCCTTGCCGACACTGTCGATTGCGGGGCGGATCATGGGCAGGGAGTTCACTTCGGGCCTGTCCGTACAATACTTCTCGACGTCGTCGAGCGTTTCTCTGATCTCGCCTATCTCGAAATCCGCCAGCTTCCAGTTGCCCGCAGTTCCCGCAAACCACAGCTTCGCATGATGTACCTGGATGCCGGACATGAATTCTCCCAGTCCGGGTTTGTAGGCGTCGTCCAGCTTTTGTTGCAGGCTGTCGATCCGCCCCTGCAAAACGTCGATGTCGTCGTTGCTTTTGGAGCCGCTGTTGCTGCAGGCGACCAGCATGCCGAGGCCGGCAATGCAAAGGATGGTGGCGAGTTTGTTCATGGTATCCGCATTTCCATCAAAAGTGCGCTAAAAACAAACACGGGCGATGGTCGATTCGAAAAAAATCTGGAATCTCCGTGGTCGGTTTGCAACGCTGGGCTGCCTGTTCCGGCGACCCCTACCCCCGGCGGCCGGCCGCCGGAAGTAACCCTTTGCGGAAGCTGTGCGGTGTTTGGCCCGTGAGCCGTTTGAAATATTTTACGAAATGCGAAGGGTCTTTGAAGTCCAGCGCGTAGGCGATCTCCCCCACCGAGCCGGGGGTGTAGAGCAGTAACCTTCGGGCTTCGCCGAGCAGCGCCTCCTCCAGTACCTCCGTCGCGCTGCGGTCCGCGGCCTTGCGGCAGGCGTTGTTGAGGTTCTGGGGGGTAGTATGCAAAAGACCGGCATAATATTGTACTGTACGCTTGAGGTTCGCCCCTTCGTCGAGGCGGCGCAGGAACTGTTCATACAAACCGCCCGAATCCCGAACGGGTTGTACGATGGGTTTGGCTTTTTCCATCAGCAGGCCCAGGAGTGCCTTCAGGAGCCAATTGGCCAGCTCGGGTATGGGGTCGCGGCCCGGCGGCAAGGTATCCAGCAGCACCTCCCATAGCGGCGTGACGGCCTGGGCATTTTCGAATACCAGGCAGGTATGTTTGCCGATCGCCGCGAAGAGCGACCGCAGCTGTCCATCCGTGAGCAGATCTACCAGCTCTTTACGGATAATGAGCACATAGCCTTCGCCGGGGGTGGTGAGATCCCAGCAGTGTACCTGGTCCTTCCTGATCACGAATAAGATGGGCGGTGTCACGGCATATTGCCGGTCGTCGATAACGTGCACTCCTTCGCCGGCCGTGAGATAGATCAGCTCGAAATAGCCATTGTGCCGGTGCGCTTCGGTGCGGCGGATCGACGACTTGAAGGGCGCGATCTTTATGGGCGCGGGTCCCCCGGACTTATCTTTTATAGGCAGCTCGGTATGTATCGATGGTTTCGATGGTTTCAATGGTTTCAAACTTACATTATTCCCATTTCTTATGGTATATGGTTTGGGCGTAGCCGCCGCTGAACCGGCCTAAACAAAAATGCCATCTAATGAAGATGGCTGAAAAAAATTCGAGTGGAAGTGCTATTTCACCTGCAGCTTCTTGCGGATCCTCGCGACCTGGAGCACCGTTACTTTTGTAAGGGAGGCGATCTTTGCATCGGAGAATTCCGTTTTTGCGAGTAGTTCACGCACGACTTCTTCCCTGGCTACGCGTTTGCCTTTTCTCAGGCCCGTCCGAATGCCATCCTCCCACTTCATTTCTATAATCTGGTCAAAGATATCCATCGTAGTCGTTTATTTAAAATTGTATTATACTGCCGAACGCGAGCTTTGTGGACGGACGGTGCAACTAAAATGCAACCCCAACTCGCGGATCATTTGAAAGTCATTGATCCATTTCACACCCATATTATCACAGACATTTGGAATCTTCACTCGCCTATCAGTTTGGGTCTCTTTGTGCTCTTTGGTCACTACACAAGCATTTTGCTCGATCGCATGCGCGATAACCCAAGGGTCTGCTATTGAACGTTGCTTGGTGGCATCAACCAATTGCTGGTGGCGCGCATCTTTCTTATATATCTTTGCCACGATTGCAGTGGTCGAACCTTCTATTGGGTACACCGGAATACCACTGCCCTTGACCCAATCCGCCAAACTATCGTCGGCCCGGACGATCTCTTCTTTTACAATCTCTGGCAAGAAAATCCGACCCGCAAGTCCAAAGCGTCTAAGCTCCTTCCAATAATCAGGACAAAAATCCTGGTGATAATATTGGTTCCAGGCATTGATCAGCACATTGGCATCGATGCAGTATCGTTGTTCAGAGTGGGTCATGGATAGGCAAATTTTTCCAGTTTTGAAAAGTCACTGATCTTAGCTCCCATTAATGAACTGGCAAGCGTAGCCGGGATCAGCCCACCGCGAAACGCATCCATGACAAGTCGGCTGAAGGATAATCCGTTGCGGTATACTTGCATCCGGTGAGGATCAGGCCCTCCCTTATGTTTGCCGCTAACAGGTTTCCTTGCGTCCTCCCTGGCTTGAAATTCGCGAAAGGCTTCTTCCTCCTGACTCTTCAGCCGACGGTAACGCTGAGTTGAGATTAGCTCCAACTCCCGAAGCCTCACCAAAAAGGCCCAGCTAGAAACTCCATAGGCTTGCGCCAACCTGCGAAGTTCTTCTGAAGTGCCCAGACCTGTACCTGTATTCGCAGCCTGCACCATATAGTCTTTAGGCATCAAGGCAATTGCCGCGACCTGGTTGCAGAATCGTTCTACCGGATCAAGATCTTCCTCTTTTTCCATAAAAGGCTGAACATCATTGCTTATCCCCGATTCTGCTATCCAGATATGAACCAATTCGTGTACCAGCGTAAATAGTTGGGAAGTGGCCCAGTCATCCGTATTGATAAAAATAAAAGGCGCCAGGGCATCTGCTATCACAAACCCTTGGAACTCTTCACTATTGAGTGTCAGGTGTGAGTGAATATAACTGGTCCGTGAAACAAATATGCCTTTCCTTTCAGCTTTGGCTAGCCATTCCTTCATTGGGTCTGCATAATGTGGAGGATGAATATCGAGTTCCTTGAGGATATCCTCGGCCACTACTGCTGCCTTAGTCTCCATAGTATACCGTCCGACAAACGACAGTGGACTCTCCCCCTGTTCGGCATACCAATCTCGCACCCAAGCTTGTTTTTCCCGCAACTCTCGTATTATAAAAGTTGCGGCTGTTCCCAAGGGCGTCGACCCCTTTCTGCGAAAATCACGCAAAGGGGTAAAGTCATAAGGGGGTTCCGGAAGCATTAATAAGGCAAAGGGACGCCTATAGACATGTGCCGCTTTTTTAGCCTGAGCAATGGTGGGTTGATCCAAACCCTGTTCCCAACCCAAAAGCCGATTCGTTGTAACGCCAATCTTATCAGCAGCCGTTTCAAAGGTCATATTGGACGTTTCTCGCGCCCACTTCATAACTGATGGTGTAACAAATGCTTTATCTCCCATGACAGAATAAAGATAAATAGTGTTCCGGAATTCGACGGCGAAAAATCTTTTCATGAAGTTGGAGACCGGCGACCGCGCTAATGAAAATCCCGCGAAGCGGGTGTGACCAGGTCGCGTAATAAGGGGGAAAGGTTATGACAATGCTTCACGATCACGTGCACCACTTCGCCCTCGATCTGCAGTTGGCCTTCCACCATCAGCAGGCGGGATTGAAGGATCACCTTGCGATAAGCCATGAAGATATCGTGAAAGACCACCAGGTTCGCGGTGGACGTCTCGTCTTCGATGGTGATGAACACGACGCCGCTCGCGGTCCCCGGCTGCTGCCGCACCAACACCAATCCTGCCACTTTCACGAAGTCGCCATCGTGGCGTCCGGCAAGATCGCCCGTCCGCAGGATGCGCAGCAGGTCGAGCTTCTCCCGCACGAAACTCACGGGGTGCGCTTTCAGCGAAAGCGAGGTGGAAGCATAATCCTGAACGACATGCTGCGAGGCCGTCATATCCGGCAGGGCCACCGAGGGCTCGTAGGCACTTTCGGCGGGCTGCCCTTCGAACATTGCTATCGGGCGATCTCCCAGCGCCGACACCTCCCACAAGGCCCGTCGCCTATCGAGACCCAATGAGCGAAACGCATCGGCATCGGCAAGCCGTTCCAGCGCCGGCTGCGAAACCCCTGCGTCGCGGAGCTGGGGAATGCTGGTGTAGGCCGCGGGGCATGGGCCGCTGCCCGGTGAGCCGATTATGCCGGGTGAGCCGTCGCGGTCGAGGGCATCCCGGCCAGCCACAAGCAGTCGCGCGTCTTCTTCTTTGAAACCGCCTACCTGCCGGAAACCCAGGCGGAGCGGGCGGTAAGGGTTGGCGCCCGTGGCAGATGCGGTCGGCGCACGGGAGCTGTTGCTAGATTCGGCCAGCGGTTGGGGGCTGACGCTAAAGTCGGCCGGCGATTGTGAAGTGCCAACGGATCCGGAGTCCCGGGGTTCGAGCAGATGATCCCACCCCGAATAATTTACATCGACCGGCAACACCTCGACGCCATGTTTTTGCGCGTCGATCACGATCTGAGCCGGCTGATAGAACCCCATGGGCAGGCTGTTGAGCAGCGCGCAGGCAAAGACATCCGGGTAATAACACTTCAACCACGAAGAGACGTAGACCAATAACGCAAAGCTCACGGCATGGCTTTCGGGAAATCCATAGGATCCAAACCCTTCCAGCTGTTTGAAGATGCGATGCGCATACTCACGGGTATACCCTTTGGCCACCATGCCGTTGATCAGCTTCTCCTGGAATTTGGTTACCTGACCCTGCGCCTTGAAGGTCGCCATGCTACGACGCAACGCATCGGCTTCGGAAGGCGTAAAACCCGCAGCGACGATGGCGACCTGCATGGCCTGCTCCTGGAAAAGCGGCACGCCAAGGGTCTTGCCGAGGATGTTCCTCAGCTCTTCAGACGGGAACTCCACGGGCTCGAGCCCATCACGACGGCGCAGATACGGATGCACCATGTCGCCCTGGATCGGACCCGGACGCACAATAGCCACCTCGATCACCAGATCATAAAACGTCTTTGGCCGCAGCCGCGGAAGCATGGCCTGCTGTGCCCGGCTCTCGATCTGAAAGACACCGATGGTATCGGCATGACTCACCATCTCATATACCGCGGGATCGTCCTGCGGAATATTGGCCAGGGTAAGGTCGAGGCCGTAATGTTGTTTTGCGAGGACAAAAGCCTTGCGGATACACGTGAGCATCCCCAGCGCCAGCACATCGATCTTCAGAAAACCCAGGATGTCGATATCGTCTTTGTTCCATTCGATACAGGTCCGGTCTTCCATGCGGGCGTTCAGGATGGGGCAGAGCTCCGTCAATTTCCCCTGCGTGATCACGAAACCGCCGGTGTGCTGGCCGAGCTGCCGCGGAAAACCCATGAGCTGGGTCGTCAGCTCGAGGACTTTGATAAGATGTTTATCTTTTGGATTGAGACCTTGCTCCTTCAGCCGTTGTTCGTCGTAGAGCTCCGCATCCGATCGCCAGGAGGAATGTAACAGCCGTTCGATGGTATCGACGCTCAGCCCCATGGCTTTGCCGACGTCGCGGATAGCGCCCTTGCGGCGTTCCTGGGTCACCGTGGCCACGATAGCTGCCCGGTCACGGCCGTATTTCCGATAGACATATTGGATCACCTCCTCGCGTCTTTCGTGCTCGAAGTCCACGTCGATATCGGGCGGTTCGTTTCGCGCGGAAGAAAGGAATCGCTCGAACAGCAGATCGAACTTCGCGGGATTCACGGAGGTGATGCCGAGACAGAAACACACCGTGGAGTTGGCAGCCGATCCCCTACCCTGGCACAAGATATTCTGGCTACGCGCATACCTGACGAGGTCATGAACGGTTAGAAAATACGAGGCATAATTCATCTGTTCGATGAAGGTCAATTCGTGCTCGATGGTCGCCTCTATCTTTGGCGGGATGGTATCACCGAAATGTCCTTTGGCCCCTTCCCAAGTGAGCTTGATCAGCTCTTCCTGTGGCGTGCGCCCCTCCGTCGTGAGCTCCTCCGGATAGACGTATTTGAGCATGTCGAGCGAGAACACGCAGGCTTCGGCGATCTCTTTTGTATGGCGAATAGCGTCGGGATATTGCCGGAAAAGCCGGAGCATCTCCCGGGTGGGTTTGAGATGCCGTTCCGCATTCTCGTATAGCCGGAAGCCAGCCGTCTGGATCGTGCATTTTTCGCGGATGCAGGTGAGGATGTCCTGAAGCTGCCGCCGATCCGGGGTGTGATAATGAACGTCGTTGGTGGCGACAAGCGGCATGTCCAGGCGACCCGCTAATTGAGATAGGCGATGAAGCCTTTTGGTATCGTCGCCCAAATAAGAACGCGAAGCCGCCACGTAGAGGTTGGGGCCTATCGCCTCGCGGTACTCTGCTGCGGCATTTCGAAAGGCCTCATCGAGCTCGAAGCCGGGTGTAAGCGCGGCCGGTGGCACCAGGATGAATTTCATTCCCGCTGAGTGCGTATATACATCGGATCTATAGAGATGACACTGTCCTTTTTCCGCGCGAAGGTTGCCTGTCGTGAGCAGGGCCGAAAGGCGCGACCAGGCGTTCTTATCCGTAGGATAAGCAAGCAGGCTGGGCCCGTCCAGCAGATCCAGCCGGCAGCCGGGGAGGATGCGCATGTTCAATTCTTTAGCGGCGCCATGGGCCCTGACGATGCCGGCGAACGTATTGCGGTCCGTTATGGCTATTTCTTTATAACCGTATTCGTGTGCCTTCGTAACGAGTTCTTCGGGATGTGAAGCGCCCCGTAAAAAGCTGAAGTTCGTCGTCGTCTGTAGTTCTATGTAGGTCATAGGTTTTTTTATGGGAAATAACCGTGCAAGAACCATTGTTTAGTCTGGTCTCCGGTATAATGACCTGAGCGGAAGAGCCAGTAACGGGCACCATCCTGGTCTTCGACGCAATAGTAGTCACGATGCGGACCTTCCCGGAGCCACCATTCGCATTCGATGCGTTCGGGTCCATCGGCTTTTTTGATCTGGTGCACCTTGCCCTGGTGACGGAATAAGAGCGGGGGGTAATCGGGTACCGGTGCGGTCACCAGGATGGGAACGGGTTGTGGCAGCAGGATCGTGGGCCTGGGCCTGTCCGTGCGCCAGGGGATCGCCGGTTTTTCGTTCAGGTCTTGCGCCGGCTTGATAGAACGTTCGGGCGGGTGATGTTCGTCGGGCAGATAACGCCGGATGCATCCGCTGCCGAATCGTCCCGTGATCTGGTCGAGGAGTTCGGCAATGGGCCGCGCTTCGAGCCCCTGGTCGCCGGCCCAGAGCTGTTCCTGTACCGGGGAAAGATCTTCGAGTTTTGTCGCTTCGAGTGTAAAAAGCTCGATGCCCAGGTCGGGCTCGATGGCTTCTATTTTAAGCTCGAAGAGCTTAAATAAAT
Source organism: Puia sp. (assembly GCA_035946435.1). Classification (GTDB taxonomy): domain Bacteria; phylum Bacteroidota; class Bacteroidia; order Chitinophagales; family Chitinophagaceae; genus Puia. Next base: position 20,798 of record DASYZH010000256.1, read on the forward strand.
GCGGGGCATTATCACTGGGGCGGTTGGTGGCGATCTTTTGCTGCTCGACCTTACCGTCCAGTCTGTAGGCCTTTAGTTGGGCCTCGCGGATCCCCTTGCCTTCTTTTTGTAATCTTTTGGTCAGGGTCTCGAGCAGGCGTTGCAGCGCGATGCTAATGCCGGTGGCGGTTGCGATGGGTTCCAGGCAGGGCAGGCGTTCTTCGTATTGTCCGACGGGCTGTAACGGCTGCAGGAATTCTTCTTCATGGCCAAAGGCCTGGTCGAGACGCCGGAGGAGCTGCGGTCCGAAGCGGCGGCGCAACGCGGAGCGCGCCATATGTGAGAAGTGGCCGATCGTGACGAGGCCGAGCTTTTGGAGCTTGTCGAGGGTTGCCGCCTCGAGGCGGAGTGCGGCGGGGGGAAGGCGCAAGAGCTCATCGCGCTGATGTGCCGGGTCGTCGATCACCGCCTGGCGCCCGAATCTGGCCAGCGCCCATGCAGCGCCGATAGTCCCGGCCATCGCGCCACGGACATCGTAGCCTCTCGCCTGCAAGCGGGTGAGGATAGCTTGCAGATAGGGTTGGTCGCCGCCCCAGAGATGCGAGCAGCCGGTGGTGTCCAGGAGCAGGCCGTCGGGCGCATCGACCGCGGCGACGGGGGTGAAGCGGATGCACCATTCGGCGAGCGCGCTCAACAATTTGTCACTGAGGCCGGAGATATCGTCGAGCACTTCGATCCCGGGGATGATAGCACGCGCATCGGCGACAGTGGCGCCGGCAAAGATGCCCTGGGCCTCTGCCTTGGGGTCAGCCGCGGCAATGAGCTTGCGGCCATGGTCGGAGATCGCGAGGACAAATGGTTTGTCCCGGAGGGCAGGCCGCCGAAGCCGGAACCAGCAGGTTTTCAAATGCGGGAACCAGAGTGCAACATAGCTTCCTGGTGTCATCCTGTGAGGCGTTTATGCGTGGCGCGGCGCGTATTCAGCGCGGTGACCTGCGGCGCCTCTTCCGGGAATTGGAACCGGCCTGCCGACCATTCCACTACCCAGCTGCCGGGCCTGCCATTGCGGACTTTGAGTAATGTTGTTTGCCAGCGCGGGAAGCCGATGCCGGGCAGCCCTTCTTCCGGTGCGCTCGCTAAGGGGGTGATCTCCCAACGCGCCACCGATGCCACGGTCCCAGGATTGCGCGGAGCATGGCGGAGCAGGAAGCCGGTGACGCGACTTTGTTCGACAGCCAGCTGAAGCCGGCGGCTTTCGGTGAAGCCGATCTCGCTGATCTCGCCTACGACGGCGGCAAGGGCTTCACATTTGAGCGCTTCTTCCATGGCCCAGCACCGATCTTTTTCTTTCGGGAGATCAAGGAAGATCAGCCTATCGGGCGACACCCCATAGATCGAAAATCCCGGCGGAAAGCTCCTCTGCCCGCCGGCGATCCACAGACATGCGCCGCCGGTCTTCATTAATGGGGCGAGCAGACCACCCAGGAAGCCATGAGTGGCTGCCAACTGCTGGGTGGTGCGGCTGATGAATTCATGCACTGCGCCGGTAGGGAATGTCAGTCTCGGGAAAGCGGCTTCGATGGGCCCGAGATGGAAATCGACCGCCTTGCCCGCCGTCGGCGGCCTGAATCCTTGCAAGGGCAATATCTCCCTTTGCAACTGACGAATGATATCGGCGTTGGCAGCAGGCATGGACGACAAATGTACTAATTTTATTAGTATTTTTTGCCTAAATTTATTAACATCCCAAAACGTCCTTTTGCGTGTTTTGTAGTCAAATTGGTCATTCGTGCATTTTCAGCGACGGTTCGTCAATCGGAGTTTTTTTGCCGTTGTTTTTGCAATAGCTTACCGACATGAATAAATTACTCTTTGCGCTCATTTTGGCCCTGGGAGCCTGGGGCTGTCAGTCACCTACGACCCCATCCCTCGGCGGCACCGCAGCCGACCGTGAAAGTCTCAAGAGAACTACCGCTGCGATCCGCGATGCCTTTGCCCGTGGAGACGTCGAAACTATCCTGGCGTTGCATCACCCCGAAGTGGTGAAATATTTTGGGGGCAAGAATGTCATGACAGGCCGCGAAGTGATGCGAAAACAACTCACCGGCTGGCTGAGCGCCAATAAAGTGGAATTTGTTGAGAACACCGTGGAGAGCCCCGTCTTCAACGGCGAGACCGCGATCGAGACCTCCATCTTCGAGATCCGCGACGTGCCTAAGAATGGCGGACCGCCGACCACCGGCCGTGGCCGCTCGATGGTCGTCTATATCAAATAACCCCAGAGTCCTACGGGCTGGGTCTCGCTCCGCGAGATGGTGCAGGAGGCGCCGGCGAAATAGCTTTTGTGGTATCGCAAATTGCGATATCTGCATCCTAAAATGCCAGTGACGCTATTTTATACAAGTTGGCTTTAACGCAAATAAATGTCAGAGTTAGAGCCAATTTGCCTATCTTTTTGGCTTAAAATTTATATTTTTGTACCTTAAAGCCAAATTGAATATGGAAAATGTGATTGGAAGGAAAAACGAACTTCGCATCCTTGAAAAGATCCAGGCTTCAGACAAATCTGAATTTATAGCCATCTATGGGCGAAGAAGAGTAGGTAAGACTTTCTTGATCAGGGAAGCATTTCATAACAATTTTACCTTCTATCTTACTGGTGTACCCAACATTTCCCTTCATCAACAATTGTCGAATTTTCAGCGGTCAATGCGGAGATATGATTCCGACGGTCCAAACATTCCTCTCCTTAATTGGTTCGCCGCTTTTGAGCAGTTGGAAGACTTAATATTAAAATCTAAAAGTCCGAAAAAAGTCATATTCCTGGATGAACTTCCCTGGTTAGATACGGCTCAATCCAGGTTCATCCCGGCCTTGGATTATTTTTGGAACTCATTTGCGAGTGCAAGAAAAGATATCGTACTGATTGTTTGTGGGTCTGCGGCGTCATGGATGATTAACAAACTAATTCATAACAAGGGGGGGCTTCACAACAGAATTACATTACGAATACGGCTTGATCCTTTCACGTTAAATGAATGCGAAGCCTTCTTCAAACATCGTAAGGGAGTATTCAGCAAATACCAACTTGTTCAATTGTATATGGTTATGGGAGGCATTCCGTTTTATCTCGATCAAGTGGACGTGGGAATGAGTGCCGCTCAGAATATCAACAAGCTATGTTTTCAATCAGGCGGAATTTTATCAGAAGAGTTCAATGATTTATATACTTCGCTATTCAACAAAGCAGAAAAACACCTCAATGTCATCGAAGCGCTGAGCAAAAAGGGAAAGGGGCTCAGCCGAGCAGAAATTATCGCAATGGCCAAATTGCCAAATGCGGGGAGCACATCCAGAATCCTGAAGGAACTAGAGGAGAGTGGATTTATCCGCAGATATTTATCTTTCGGGAAAAAAGAAAAGGATGCCCTTTATCAATTAAGTGATTTTTATTCATTATTCTACATAAAATTTATTCGAGAGAACCATCGATTGAACGAAAACGTCTGGATCAATGGCTTGGATACTCCAGAACAAAGGGCATGGAGTGGATATGCCTTTGAACAGGTATGCCTGGCACATTTGCCTCAAATTAAGGAAGCCCTTGGTATAAGTGGCGTTCAAACTAATAGTTCATCATGGATCAATACCGGTGAAGGGAAAAAAAGACAAATAGACTTGGTAATAGACAGAAAAGACGATACTATTAATCTCTGTGAAATGAAATTTTCCATTAAATCGTTTGTAATCGACAAAAAATACCATACGGAATTACGGGACAAAATTGAAGTTTTCCGATCGGCCACTAAAACGACCAAGTCGATCTTTCTGACGATGATGACGACTTTTGGAGTTACAAGAAATGAATATTCAAACGATTTGGTTCGCAATAGTTTAACGATGGATAATCTTTTTAGGCAATAGATGTCATGGGACCGCCGGCGAAGCGGTAGGGTTTTCCTTATCGAGGATCGACAGAAAGCTCAGCAATGCGCCCCAATGATAAAATGCATCGGCGCTGTTCACGTCGTCGCCCTGGCCCGTCACGGAATTGTAATTTTCGAAGATCGAGCCGTCCTTTTTCCAGGATCGCATCAGCAGGTCGCGGGATCTCTTCACAAGGTCGGCGCGAGCTTCGGGCAAATGGTAATTGCGGATACCCAGGTAGACCAGGAAATTCATCGGCCCCCAGATGCGCCCCCGCCAGTAGTCGTTGTCATGAAAGGCAGGATCGTTACGGGCAATGGAAGGCATTACATAGTCGCCGTAGAATTCATCCCTGTTGAAATAATGCTCCTTCATCATACGCTCCGCCTGCGCCTGTGTAGCGACCTTCGCTAATAACGGATAAAAAAGCGTCGGTGAAAGCCGGTGGGATAGCTCGCCGTTGTCCGTGCGTCTGTTCAGGTAGATACCGCTTTTCTCGTCCCAGAGGCCGGCGAGTGATCGGGCATATTTGTCGCCTCTTTCCTGTAGTTCTTTTGCATCCGCTTTCTTACCCAGCACCTGCGCCATCTCCTCCATCGCCCGGCAATCCGCCACGTACAGGCTCATCAACCCCACATCGGCCAGCTCCATGGTGTGCGTCGTCTCATTGAACGGAATGCTGTCGTACATGGGGGAATTATCCAACCCCGACTCGAGCCGGGCAGCTACGATATTGAACTGGTCGATCGTTCGGAGCGAGTCCGGAACCTTGTCCGATCCCCAGGCAAGATAGCCCTTGATCGATCGCTTCGCCGCCCACCAGCGGTTCCACGCCAGCAGCTCATCATAGACCTCTTTCAAAAACCATTTTTCGTGAAACCGCTTGTACATGTCGAGGACCAGGATGGCGCCCACCGGCGGCTCGCTGCGATCCCATGAATAATTCCCGAAAGGCGCCTGATAATTGGGGATGAACCCCTGCTCCGAGATCGCCTTCGTGATCTCTATCATATTCGCATAAGCAAGGTCCTTGTTAAACCAGGAACACATGTACCCGGCAAAATACGTGTCCCAGTCGAACAGCACAAAACCGCCCCAGCCCCGGTTCCATAGCCGGCTAACGGGAGTGATCACCCGCGCATTCGCCGCGTCATAGACCGTATTCCAGGCCAGGATCGTCTGCATCGCCCGGAAACAATCGGCCAGTTCGCCAAATGCCTGCCCGCGACGCTCTTCCGCCTGACGACGGGTATCGAGGAAAGCCCGGATCTCGGCCAGGCTGCGACGCCTGCCCGTGTATACAGCTGTGGGCTTATTCAATAGCAGGCAGAAATGAGGCGCCGAACTTACGACATAGGCATTGGGAACCTGCGGCTCCGAACTCCCTACTTCGAGCACCGATCCTCCGTTCCGGTACACCAGCTTACGGCCGGCCCCGCTGTGCGATCCTTCGGGGCGGAGCTGGTCTATCGCAGGGCCGAAGGTTGCCGTACCGGCCTGGGGGCCTCCCGCGCCAGCGGGTTCACTACCTACTTCGCCAGGTGAACCATACTGGATACCGGCCTCGACGACGAGCATCTGCCGGGCCGGCTTCAACGGCGTCACGAGGATCAGCTCGTCTCCCCCATCCGTGGCGCTCTCCACGGTGTATTCCGCGTCGCGAAAAGTAACACGCAGGCTCGTATAGCTCCCGTCATCGGAACGCAGTCCGGGTATAACGGTCTCGGGGCGGTGCTGCATGGGTGAGGCTTTGAAGACCTCCCGCAGATAATCCCCATCCTGATAGTTGTCGAGGCAAAGATCGATGGAGAAGCCTTGCGGCAAAAGGACCCAGGATAACAGACTGTTATTGTACCAGGTATTCCAGCCTTTTGACAGCCGCTCTTGCAAAGCACGGTACTCGGGCGTCCGGATCGTCCGCCGGACAGGCTGCGCATGGAGGGAGACAATGTCGAGTCCCAGCAGGGCGCAAAGGCCCGCGCAGTAAAGCAAATGGTTTATTTTCATCGTACAATCGTTATAACACCGCTACGGTATGCCGATACATATTCCGGGCATCAGGGTCCATGAGGCCGGCTATGTTGAACGGCGCGATCTTCTCGCGGACAAGATCGGTGAAATGGTGGATCGCTGCCGCGGACGGTTTTTCGGCGCCGACGTAGCGGTCCTCCAGATATATCTCGTTGCTGCCGAAAAGCTGCAGCAGCGCGCGCCGGCAATCACGAACCATATTGTTGACATCGGGCCTGTCCGCACCAAGGAACCAGCCGCCGGTATCGCCGTTTAAAAGGCGTTGTTCCGCGGCGATGGTCGCTGCGAAATAGACCATTGACCAGGCCTGAAACAATTCGAAATAGGGCATCGTAGCATAACAACCCGCAACCAGGAAATCGATCAGCGACAGCTCCGTGACGATGGCATGGGAGTATTCTGTCATTTGGTTTTTTAAACCGACAGGGTCGCCGAAATGTTTTTCCAGTATGCCGGTGAGCCGACGGATACCCGTGAGCGAATGTGCGATGCCGGAGCTGAACAGCGGATCGATGAAACCGGCAGTATGCGGCAGCGCCGCCCAGCCCGGCCCTGAACTAAGATCGGCCTGCCGCTGCAACCGGCCGCTAAGGATGAGCTTGCCGGGCACCGCAGCATGCGCGACGCCATCGAGCAGGCGGCCGATGGTGGGATATTTTTGTAGCAGCCGATCCCACTGCTGCTGCGGTGATGCTTCGCCGGGAGGCATCTTACGGCCATCGAGCGCAAAGCCTAAGCTGGTGCGACGATCATTGAACCGAAGCACCCAGATCCAGCCTTCGTCCAGCACATGATGCAAAGCAGAATGATCGGGGTCATAGGGAAAATCATTCGTGGGGATGCCGGCTCGCTGCAGCCAATGCGTCCATCGCGGCAGGTCGTCGAAATGAGAGAAGAGACCGTAAGAGTGGGTCTCGAAGCCGCGGGAAGAGGAGCTGACGCCGAGAAGATGCTCCAGCAACGCGCCGCCGCCGGTGGCGTCGATGAAAAAGGAAGCGTTGATCGTCACGGGGCTCGCGGACCGGGGGGGGATGGAAGCGTCAGAAATCGCGTCGATGCGGGTAGCCGCGGATGTGTCCGGCGGCGAGCCATTGCGATTCGCGCGGAATGTCCAATCGCCATCGCGTTCGGCCGCGACGATATCGGTCCTATCGAGATACGTAATGCCTGCCTCCTTTACCTTCTCCACCAGGAAGGCATCGAAGTCGGCCCGCAGCCAATTAGTATCGGAGAGCCCGTCTGCAGCGCTGGCGGCGACGAGCAGCTCCTGGCTATGCGCGGCATCCGTCGCGAACTCCTTGCCGGGATAATGTTTGAAATAGCTAAACCCGCGTTTGATGCCGCAGACGATCCCGGGATGCGCTTCCTGCCAGCTGCCATATCGCGAGAACGGATAGAGCCATGGCAGGTCATAGCGGGTGCTAAGCTCGCGGAGCAGCAGGTCGGCAATCGGCGTCGAGGATTCGCCGATGGCGAAACGGGGATGACGGCCCTTTTCCACGACACACACGGAAAAGCCGCGGCTGTGGAGGATCAGCGCCGTGAGCGCGCCGGCAAACCCGGCACCGGCGATAAGGATGTCGCAACGATGGTCGGCGCGGGGGCGAGCTGAAGCATGATCTTCGGCGGACGCACGTGTGGGGGTATGGTTGAAGGGGTCAGTCATGTTGAAGCGTGACAACTACAAGCTATAGGTTGATGTATGGTTTGGGTCAGGTTCATGGCATCCAAACGGCCCTTGCGCGCGGCAAAACACTGCGGACATGAGCTCAGGAACCCGATGTCCCAGGTATCGACGAAGACAAGACGACGGACGGCGTGGTGGTCGATGGTGGGGGCGGCGGCGCGGCCGGGGGTGGCGTGGCAGACGGTGGCGTGGCCGGGGGTGGCGTGGCGGACGGCGGCGTGGCTGGGGGGGGCGTAGCGGACGGTGGCGTGGCTGGGGGGGACGTAGCGAGGAGAGGCATATTCCTGCGCCAATGTGAGAGATGTCCCGAACACCTCCTCCAGTGCCTCCAGGGTCGGAGGAACATAATCGCCCGCCGCCTGCAAGGCCTCCATGATCCCGTTGCCGGGCCGCGTCGCAATGATGGAACAACACTGCGCCCCGCTTTCAAAGGCGAAGCGCACCGTTTCCACGGCCCAGCGAATGCCTTCACGCGGATCGGTGATATACGGCGGATTGAGCAGGACGAATGCGCGGACCCGGATATTGTGGGAATTCAAAAAGGTCGCGGCCCGGCGGAAGTCTTCCGGCGTGAGCTGCTTGTTCATTCCCGGCAGCGCCACCGGATGGATCGTTTCGAGTCCCATCGCGATCTCGAGTGTGCTACCCGGCCCGGCGTGCAGCCCATCGTGTAGCCTGTCGCGCCGGTCTTCGTGCAGCCCGTCGCGAAAACGCAGGCAGGCGTCGCCGACGAGTTTGGGATGATTCTCTACGATCACGCGTTTATACCCCCGCAGCCGTTCGAGGATCGCGGGGTAATCCTGGACAGGCACCGCCCTGGGATCAAAGAAGTTCGAGCTATTATAGAGCTTGATGCTGTCGGCGGCAGGAAGCCGCGCCAGTGCATAATCGATCTGCCGGACGATGGCGCCCGGTGGCGTGGGCCCCTCGAGCGTATTCTTCCAGAGATCACACATCAGGCATTTGAAGGCGCATTCCCTGCCGGTGAGAAAAAGCGTGTTGACGGTTTCGACGCCGAAGGGGCCGGCCTCGCGCTCGTGCAGATAGTGATAGGGTCGGGACGCATCGACGCGGTTACGCGCGGGTCGGAGAGATTCGATCTCGCGGTTGCCGGGCAGGGCGCGCTCACTTACGTTCGCGGGAAGCGGCTCCGGCCGGCCGGAATTCGCCGCAGTCTCAGACATACAGCGAATTGAAGTAGGTGCGATAGGTATGGGCATCCCCGGGAAACAGCTCCCGGAACGTACCATCATTGGTTGCCCCGGCCTGGAAGCGGCGCTTGGGATAGACCGGCATGTCCAGACCCGTGATCGCCTTGATACCCCGGCTGGTAATCTCCCCCTTCAACGCATAAAGCGCCGACTCGTCCCAACCAGTCAGCTCGATAAAGGGGATGCCCTCCGCCACCTCGATGACATTCGGCAACGCAAACGGGCTGAAGCCGGCGAAGCCAGCCATGCGGGAGGGCGCATACGAACGCACGTGCCCACGGCTCTGACCACCCGAGTAAGTGAGTGAATGCTTGATCTTGTCCACACCCCACCCTTCCTGGTACAACATCATATTATTCAGCACGCTGCGGATCGTGAGCTCCGTATTTACTTCGATGGGATAGTCCTTGAGATTCTCGTCGCCGCCGTCACCGTCGGCGAGATACTTCCAGCCGGGATAGAGCTTGCGGATCTCTTTGCAGAGCGCCAGCGTCATCGTCGCGGCTTCGAGATCGAGCGGCTTATAGTCTTCGATCACGCGGATCGCCTCGCGATAGTCGATCGCCGAACGCGGCACGTCGACCACTTCGAGGAAAAGCGACAACCCAAGCTGATCCAGGAAGGCATGCGCCTGCTCCGCATCGGAACCGTTGTCCACCGAAAGCGTAAAGGCTTTTAATCGTTGCGGGGACATTCCGCTCTTCAGCATCAGGTGGTAGAGCGTGAGGAATACCGCTCCGCTGTCGATGCCACCGGAGAAAAGCACCCCGATGGGTTCGCCGGCAGGGATCGTCATCAGCCATTTCTGGCATTCATTCGCCAGCGCGGCGATATAGGCCTTGCCGATCGCATCGAGATCGGTCGATAATGCGTTGCGTTGTGGTGTAAAGAAACGTGTATATGCTGGGTTGGGGTCAGGACAACCTACCACCTCCAGCCGCACGACATAATGTGCCGGAACCATCCGGGTATAGCTGGGATGGAATTGATGATGCAACCCGCGCTCTTTCAAAAAATCATAGATCTCATCCATCCGTTCGGCCACGATCAGCAGCGGGCCCGCGGTCTGCTTGGCGAGAAAATAACGCAGGGGCCGGCCTATCGACCGGGCCATAAAGACCTCTTTACCTTTTTTGACGACGATGGCGAATTGGCCATCTATCTTCCGGACCCTTAGTGCATCACCTGAGACCACGGCGTCGGCGGCTTCCTCCGGCGTCACGTTAAAAAGCAAATTAGCGGCAGGGTCGAGTAAATTGACAAAGTCGGTAATGTATGGTTGTGACGGATTCATATGCATAATTTTATTTAGTTCTGTGTATTAGGTTTCAACGCATCGCGGAAGGCCTCGGGCTTTACCAGCCTTGTATCGTATTCCCGCAAATATCGCAAATGTTCCGCATCCTGCGGATAATGAACGGTAGCACCATAAGGATACCGCCGCATCGCATGGAAGGGAAGCGGCGCCACCGTTTGCCCATATGCCGTATTCAGGTCGCCATCCTTGGCCCAGCCTTCGCTGTAGATCAGGAAATCCCGCCGCCAGCCGGCGGGCAAGGGCGGGAGGGCCGCGCCGTCGAAGTCGATGGTCACCTCGTCGCCGCCATTACAGATGATGTATTCGTCGTCACCCTTCGCGAGCAGCGGCAACACATCTCCATAACGGGTATAGTAGCCCGTGAGATCGCGCCAGCGCTGACCGGTGGAAACGTTGTCGTAATCGAACCATTCGGGGCCGTATGGTCCGCCCTTCCGGTACCAGCCGGAGAAGCCGTGGTAGCCGAGGGTGGCGTGGGTCATTGTCACATCGGACAGCCGCACGGGTGTATGGTTGCTGCCGGTAGAGAAGAACACGTTGTCCCAATAGATCATCATATTGGTGCGAATGCGTACCCGGTGGTCGGATTGCGTGAGGAATTTTCCCGTGAGATCGGCGACGACCATCTTGTCGCGACCCATGGGGAAGCCGATGTCCGGGATCACCGTGTGCCACTGGCCCTTTTCGTCGATCACCTGCAAGGAGGGCGAGTTGACGCGGTACCGGGAATTCTGCGCCATATTCATATTGATGCTGGCGTCGGTGGGGAATATCCAGCCGCGCAGGAAAAGTCGCAGGCTGTCGCTGCCGCGGGCGTGGGCCCCCAGGTCGAGGATCAGGTCGTGGTCTTGCGCCAGGCCCTGGAACTTACCGGGCGAAAAGCCGGAGGCATACTGAAAGTCGTATGCCCTCAGTGCTGGGAGCAGATCATGTCCTTCGCCGTCGCGGGCCGACACCGGCAGCCATTTATGCGCCACGCGATATACCTCCTTACCCGGGAACGGCGGGGGAACGAACCGCTCGTCGGCCAATACATCCACCGAGTCAGGATGATCCACGGCCACCAAACCCGCTTTATCGAGATAAACGGCCTCCCACAGCTCTTCGGTGATCTTCACCGTATAGACGCCGGCGTGCGGCTGAAGCTTCTCGCCGGGGATCAGCAAATACTCCTTGGATGCGTCGGCGAAGGCATAGCCGGTGTCGCGGCCATGCAAATAGCGTGGCATTCCCAGCACGCTCCGCCATAACATGTCCTTTACAAATTCGAATTTGTGGCCATTCCACGTAAACAAAAGGGGACAGGACCCTTTTAGTTTTTCCTGCTCCACCAGCTTTTCGATCCGGGAGGGATCTACGATCAGCTGCGGCGTACCGTTAGGCCAAATGATCCGGGCCGTATTTGTCGAGTCCCTGGTATCCCGCTGACCGATGCCAAACTGCATCGAAGGTCGTTTCACCGTCTTCAGCTGATATAAGTTGCCGGTCCGCAGCTCGATCTGCGCGCCGATCCCCAGGCGGTTGTTTTTGCTATTGCCGTAGCTCAAGCCGGTGAGCTGTACCTGGATAAAGTGGTTGGCATCGCCACCATCGTTGCGCAACAGCTGTACGCCATTTGGCGAGGTCACTACGATATCTTCATCGCCATCCAGGTTGAAATCATCGATCTTCAACCGGGAGCCCTGCATGGCAGTCGGCGGGAGCAGGTAAGAGACATCGCTGAATCCTCGCGTCGAATCATTATGAAAGAGTCGCAGCCCCCGCTTTCCGTCCTTGCCTACCCCTGCGACCACCAGGTCTTCGTGTCCATCGTTGTCAAAATCGAGAAAGGCGGCATCATTCACCTGTACATCGCGCAACGAATCGGAAAAAACCTTCGAGGCGGGGTCGGGTATATAGCCATGATCCCCCGTGTTGCGTAGCAGTGAGCATTTGCCGTCCGGCCCGCCGGCGACGAAGATATCGGCCAGGCCATCGTTGTTATAATCGGCGAATGCGATGGCTGTGCCGCTATACTCCGGTGAGGAGATCTTCACCGAATCGGCAATGTCTTTGAACTGCGAATGCCGCAGATTATTAAAAAGCTGTATTCCGCCATTCTTTTTCAACGCTACGATATCCAGATCGCCATCCGCATCCCAGTCGCCGAAATCCATATCGGCCGTGCCGCCGGCGTCGCCCGTGAGACCCATTGTGCCGGCCTGCTCGGTAAACGTACCGTCGCCGTTGTTCCGAAAGAAGCGGTTGCCGCCTTTCTGTGCGACATACATGTCGAGATCGCCGTCCTGGTCGAAATCGGCGAATAACAATTTCTTCGCGTCGTTGAGGTTGTGCAGGCCGATGTCTTCCCTGACGCGGGCAAATGTGCCGTCACCGTTATTATGGTATACCACCGCCCCTCGGGTAGTCACCACAAAAAGATCCTGAAAGCCATCGTTGTCGTAGTCCGCGAATTCGGCGGCGAGATCGACGCCATCGTGACCGATGCCCGCAGCTGCTTTGGCATCCGCGAAACTGCCCATCTGCCCCTTGAAAAGGTACGAGTCGGAGGAGGTCGCGCCGGCGGCAGTAAAGCTGGTATATACAAATACATTGCCGGTGGCGTCATAATCGGCCATCGCCAGCACGGTATGTTCGGCCTGTGTTGGCTTTGTAATATTGAGCCCGATGCTTTTAGAGGCATCGGTGAATTTCATGCTGTGGAGGATATCCAACGCTCCAGTAAACTGTTGGGCCTCACCGCTGCCGGTGGAGAAATTGGGGGAGCCGGTGAGCAGCCCCGGCGCACTCAGCGCGTCATCGCCTTGCGAGTAAAGCGGCGTGACCCGCATAAGATCACGAAACTGCCGCACAAAGGGCAGCGCCGCGGCGCCCTGGCCGCCCTGGAGCAAGGAAATGGCTTTTTGATACGCGGCATTCGTGGCGGGCACGAATTCCGGCGCTATCTTCTTTACGCTCTCGAGATAATAGCGGGCGGAATCCGCCTTGGCGGCCTGCGCGAACAGATCGGCGAGTTGCAGCCGGGCGACAATGTTGGCAGGCTGGATGTCTACTATCTTCAGCAGCATGTTCTTCTTCCATGCCTCCGCATCACCCGCCGGCGGCAGATCGGCCAGCATATACCAGGCCTTGATATTTTTGGGATCGGCCTTCGTCACTTCGTTCAACGTGCCGGTAGCCGCGGCAGCGTCGCCTTTCTTTTGCTCGATCTCCGCGAGCGTGAGCATCAGCCGCGGGTCACCGGGGACGAGCTTGAGTCCGGCCCTGGCCTGTTTCTCTGCGTCGTCATAATTTTTTTGCAGGATGTAAAGGAGCGAGAGGTCGGCATAGTTGGCGACGTCATCCGGCTTCAGCTGGATCGCCTTTACAAAGGCGGCTTCGGCTTCATCGAACTTATTCTGTAACAAAAAGGTCCGGGCGAGCGAGCTGGGGTCGGTGCTATCGCCAGCCTTGGCGGTCACATGACCATTGTTATTGCAACCGGTTACGAACAGGCCGACAGCAAGCACCATCGGCAATCGAAATACAAGGGATAATTTGCTCATTTTTTAGATGGCGTATGGTTAATATCAGGCCTTCGGCCGATGGACCCGTGGTCCATCAAGTTTAATGTCCGGCCTTCGGCCGGAGGGCCGAATTTAGCCTTTTTTTTGATCTTGCTCCGTTTTATGATAACTTGCCGAATATGAGCGTAGCCAGGATCATCGTGACCATTATCTTCATCGGATTGCTTGTAGCCAGTGTCCTCCTTTCCGGCGGAACCTCCTTCGGGCCAACTGCTGCGGGCAGCGACCAGGAGGCTCAGAGCTTACAAAAATACGGCTTCTATCTCGAGCCCGTGAACAAGGAAGCCGGCATCGATTTCCGCCATACCCCGCCCGATCTCGATCCCCGCCTGAAGCCTATCGCCGCGCAGATCGCCTCGATGGGTGCGGCCGTCTCCATTTGCGATTTCGACAACGATGGCTGGAACGATATCTATTTCACTAATAGCGGTAACGGAAGCCACAACGCGCTTTACCGCAACCTGCACAACGGAAAATTCGCGAACGTTGCCGACTCGCTGGGCATCGGCGATGTCAACAAGGCCGGCACCGGCTCTTCCATGGGCGCGGTATGGGGCGACTTCGATAACGATGGGTACCAGGATCTGCTGCTTTACAAATGGGGCAAACCCGAACTTTTCAGGAACGACAGTGGCCGGCGCTTTATCAATGTCACCGAAGGCAGCGGCCTCCCCGCCTGGGTCAACGCCAACTCCGCCATCTGGCTGGACTTCGACAACGATGGGCTCCTCGACCTCTTTATCGGCGGCTATTACAGCGAACAGTTCGATCTGCAACACCTCAAGACCTCGCTTATCATGCCCGAAAGTTTTCGTTATGCCAATAACGGCGGGCGGAAATATCTGCTGAAGAATATGGGCCATGGTCATTTCCAGGACGTGACGCAGCAATACGGGTTGACCTCTACCCGCTGGGTGCTGGCCGCGGGCGCCGCCGATTTCACCGGCGACGGTTATCCCGAGCTTTTTGTTTCCGACGACTACAATGTAGATGAGTTCTATCTCAATGACAGCGGCAAACGCTTTGTCGAAGCAGGGCGAAAGGCCGGCATCGGCTTTATCCCCAAAAGCGGGATGAACGTCTCCTTTGGTGATGTCGACAACAGCGGGCTCACCGGTATCTATACTACCAATATAACCCAGGAGGGTATACTCATACAGGGCAACAATTACTGGAAACCCAAGGGGTCACC
>DASYZH010000257.1:0-44373 GCA_035946435.1 Puia sp.
CACCTCGACCGCGAATATCTTCGCGAGACCCTTCATCGCTATCATCCCGCCTTCCGCCACTGACCGCGCTCAGAGCCTTTAAAAAAAAATGCCTATTTTGGGCGGGGTGGCCTTTCTAAAGAACATATCGTCCAATGGCGGAAGCAGGACAAGCGCCGGCAGTCAAAGCGGCTCCGGAAGTCCCGCGGACAGCGACGACCATATGCTGATCGCCGCCTACAAGTCATCTTCCGATCTTAAAATAGTGGCCCAGCTCTACCAACGCTATCTCGAACTGCTTTACGGGTTGTGTCTAAAATACCTCGGCGAGGCGGAGACGGCCAGGGACGCCGTAATGGACCTCTTCGAGGAACTGGCGCAAAAGCTGCTGAAACACGAGGTGACCCACTTTAAGGGCTGGCTCTATACCCTCGCTAAGAACCACTGCCTGATGAAGTTACGATCCGCCGGCAAAGCCAGGGTTCAGTCCTTCGACCCCGATCATATGCAAACGGCGGACGATTTGCATCTGAAAGAAAAGATCCAGCGGGAAGAACAATTCGACCAGCTGTCGGCTTGCATCGAAGCGCTCCCACCCGACCAGCGAACCGTGATCCGCCTGTTCTATCTGGAAAACAAATGCTATAAAGAGATCGAGACGGCCACAGGCATGGAATGGAACAAAGTACGCAGCCATATCCAGAACGGCCGCCGAAATCTAAAAATATGTATGCAGCAGCAGGTCGCTACCAATGAATAACGCCGATAAACATATCACCCAATGGTCCAATACGGATGTGCAGAGGTACCTCAGGGGGGAGTTGTCTGCCCGGGAAATGCATGACCTGGAACAACAGGCACTCGACGACCCATTCCTCGCGGATGCCCTCGAAGGACTGCAAACGCAGCCCGGAGATACCCTTCAACAGGATCTCTCCCAGCTTAGCGCCCGTCTCGACGCCCGCGTCGCGCCAAAGCCCACGGCGATCCCATGGCGCGCTATCCGCGTGGCCGCCGCCGTGATCCTGCTCGTCGGTCTCGGCTTCACCGCCTACTATATCCTGCCCGGGCACAAACAACCCGCAAGCATCGCAAAGGCAAAAGTACCGGCGCCATCGGCCGCCACCAACCAGCCGGCACCCAGCCCCGCTCCGCCCATCGCGGCGAACACCACGCCCCCAGCCGCGAGCCGTGAAAGGCCCGCCGCAAAAAGCCCGGCGCATCGCCCACATCCAGCCGCAACAGCCCTTCCACCGGCGGAAACCCGGGAGCTTTCCGACTCGCAGCCCCCTATAGCCGCCGACATCGCCAGGGATATCGCCCCGTCCGTCGCAAACGTGCACAAAGACTCCGCCCACTCGCTCGCAAGCGGCGTCAATCCGCGCCTGGTGGCCGTCTCCGGCCGGGTACTCGACTTTAACCACCGCCCCCTGGCCGGGGCCGCCCTGATCTATAAAAGCAAAGGCACGGTCTTCACAGCAGCCTACACCGATGGTAAAGGGCAGTTCAATCTCTACGTCCCGCAAAAAGATACCACCCGCCAGCTCACCGTCGCCATGCCAGGCTACGAGGAAACCCAATATGCCTTCAACGCCGACGGGCAAACCGCAAATACCATCTTCCTCCGGCAAAACCCGGCGCAGCTCAGCGAAGTGGTCGTCTCCGGCATTGGCGCCAAACGCAAGGAATTTATGGCGGAACCACCCTCCGACAATCCCGAAAAACTGGACTCGTTCTGGCTGAACACAGCACCCGCCATGGGCCGGATCGCCTATCTCAACTATCTTGCGACAGCCCGGAATACCATCCCGGTGGATACCACCATCCACGGCGCCGAAAGTATTTCGTTCCGCGTCGACAAAAAAGGGGCCCTCACCGAATTCCGTATCGAACATTCCCTTTCCCCCGCCCATGATGCCGGCGTCATCCGCCTGATCACCGAAGGACCACCCTGGAAAATGCTTCACGGCAGATCCGCCCGCGCGCTGGTGAATGTCTTGTTTTGATGTACCTTGGCCCCTCAAAACCACCAATAATGAAGAAGTATTTTATCTTGATTGCACTAGCCGCATGCGTGCACACATTGTCCTATGCGCAGACGATAAAAACACCCCCGCCTTCCACGCCACAGTTCGTCCGGCAGGACTTCGGTCTCAGCTCCATCGAGCTCTCCTATTCGCGGCCCAATGTCCGCGGCCGTAAGATCTTCGGCGACCTCGTCCCCTTCGGCAAAGTCTGGCGTACCGGCGCTAACCAGGCGACGACCCTCACCTTCGGCGACCCGGTGACCATCGGCGGCACCACCATCCCCGCCGGCAAATATGGCTTGCTGACCATCCCCGGCCCCGATCAATGGATCGTGATCATCACCCATCAGCTCGACGTCACCAACCCCGCTGCTTACAAACAAGATCAGGATGTGGCCCGCATCCCCGTAAAACCCGAACAACTGCCCTTTTCCATGGAGACCTTTACCATTATGTTCGCTAACGTCACGGCCAGCAGCTGCAACCTGCAGATCCTCTGGGATAATGTCTTCATCGACCTGCCCATCACCACCGATATCGATACCCGTGTGATGACACAGATCGACGATGCCCTGAATAAAGATAGCCGCCCCTATTTCACCGGCGCGCTCTATTATCTCGATAACGGAAAAGACCTCAACAAGGCGCTGGAATGGTTCGACAAGGCCATCGCCCAGAACCCCAATTCCTTCCCCGCCTACTATCAAAAAGCCCGCTGTCTGGCCAAACTTGGTAAAAAACAGGAAGCCATCTCGACCGCGAAGAAAGGCATCGAAATGGCTCAGAAAGCAAATAACGCCGACTATGTCGCACTGAACGAAAAGCTCATCGCCTCCTTACAATAACATTGCAATAATTTACCGCTTCTGCGACCGCATCAGCGGTCGCAGAAGTTCGCTCAACACCACCACACCCGCCGCGCCGATGAGATTGAACCAAAGAAAGCTCAACGATATGATACCCTTCTTGCCCAACACATTCAACACGATGACCGCCGTTTCCGTGATCAGCGCACTCACAAACACCGGGGTACCCGGCACCCGGCGCCGATAGAATGCCACCAGGAAGACCCCCAGGATCACTCCGTAAAACATCGACCCCAGCACATTCACCGCCTCGATCAGGCTATTGCCCAGCCCGTACACCAGCTGCGCCACCGCTATACAAAACACACCCCATAAAAGCGTATAGAGTTGACTAAGCCGGTATTCCTGCCGGCTGGTGAGCGTCTTGCGGGAGAATCGCCGGTGAAAATCGCAGATGGTGCAGGAGGCCAGCGAGTTCAGCGTGGCCGAGATAGACCCCCACGCCGCCAGGAAGATAACGGCAATGAGCAGCCCCACCAACCCCTTGGGAAGATAATCGGTGACAAATCGCAAAAAGATATAATTGGTATCGTTGGAATCGCCGCCCACCGCCTTGTCATCCAGCCACCGCTTTACCGTCGCCTTATATTGGGCCTTTTCCTGCGTGATAGCCTGCACCCGCGAATCGATCAACGTAGGATCTACCATGGCATAAGGCCAGCCCGCACTGTCGGGCGACCGGATCGCCACGACCCGCTGTGATTCCAGGGCATCATACCGTCCGCTGAGAACAGCCAGCGAATCTTTGTATTTCGAATGCTCCAGCAGTTTAATCTGCGATTGATTGAAAAACAACGGCTCCTTGTTGAACCCATAAAATGCAAAGACCATGACACCCAGCAGCAGGATCATGAATTGCATCGGTATCTTGACCAGACCGTTCATCAGCAACCCCAGCCGGCTCTCGGTCATCGAGCGCGCGGTGAGATAACGACCTACCTGCGATTGGTCGGCACCGAAATAGCTCAGCTGCAGAAAGAATCCGCCGATGATCCCGCTTAGAAGATTGTACCGGTCGTTCCAGTCAAAGTGAGGATGCCCGTTCTTTTCGCTGAAACCCGTAGTGATGATATTCATTTTTCCCGCCTTGCCCCCGATATGCAGGATCTCCGACCAGCCTATCCCCTTGGGCAGCCGGTGGATCACGATGTACCCCGCGATGGTCAGCCCGCCAAAGATGATGATCATCTGCAATTGCTGGGTATAAGCCACGGCTTTGGCGCCGCCGGTAACGGTATAGATAATGAGCAGGCCACCCATGACGACCGTCGTCCAAAAAAGATCCCAACCCAATAACGAGCTCAGGATGATAGACGGCGCCGAGATGCTGATACCCGTCGAAAGTCCACGCTGCAACAAAAAAAGAAAAGACGTCAGCGTACGCGTCTTGAGATCGAAACGCTGCTCCAGGTACTCATACGCGGTATAGACCTTCAGCCGGTGGAACACCGGGACAAAGCTGATGCAAACCACCACCATCACCAGTGGCAATCCGAAATAATACTGCACAAAACGCATCCCGTCCGTATACGCCTGTCCCGGCGCGGAAAGAAAGGTCACGGCGCTGGCCTGGGTCCCCATGATACCCAGCAGGACCATATACCAGGGAACGGATCGGTTGGAAAGAAAATAGCCGTCCAGGTCCTTGCTGGCGCGCCCCTTATACAGACCATAGGCAATGATCAGCGTTAAGGTCAGCGCCAGTACTATCCAGTCGATCGCGCTCATGAAAAATGTTTGGTCAGGTAATCAAAGACGGCGATACAGAACGCGAGGAAACCTATCACCAGCGCATACCAGTAACTCCACTTCCCAAAAAGCGGCGCCCGCTCCTTATCATCTTCCGGCTCATCCATAGTATGTTCATTTACCATTCCTGTTAGCCATCATCGAGGCTACCAGCAACCCAATAACCAGCCCTATCAACAAACCTATCGTCACCCGTTTAACGAACTCGCCTATCACAAAAGCCACGATCAACGCCGTAATGATGGCTACATCTCTTCGTTTTCTCATTTCCTAAAATCCCTTCTTTTGATTCAACGCAATTATATTCGCCATGAGCCGGTACGCCCCGGGAACCCCGGCAGGCAGTTCCCTGAAAAATACCAGCCCGGTGTAAACAAAGATGCCCTTCCCATAACGGGCGATCATGAGGCTCCCCTTCAGCGGTTCCTTTTCACCCGGGTCGCTCATCGACAACACCGATTCGTACTGGGGGTCGGTTTGCCCGGCGAAATAGATGCCACGCTCCTGTATCCACCCTTCAAAATCCCCGTCGGTTATCTTGTTCGGATAGTTGAGTACGGGATGCGCCGGCTGCAGGAAATTTACGGGCGCATTCTCATCCGTCACCCGCTTATTGGAGATCGCAAACGGATAAGGCCCGATATTGGTATTCATCTCATTCAACCCATCCCTGTTGTACTGAACGATCAGGTTGCCGCCGTCCTTGATATACTCCATCAACACATCGTGCCGTGCTTTCAGCCACGGGTGCACATCATAAGCCCGGACCCCGGTGATGACCGCGTCAAAGGCCTTGAGATAAGAAGGGGTAAGATCTTTTTCTTTTAGTAGCACGACCTCGAAACCCATTTGCTGCAGCGCGTCCGGGACCTTGTCCCCCGCCCCTTCGATATAGCCGATGCGATGCCCCGCCGTCCGGATATTGGCCACCACGAATTTCTCGCGTGCGGGCCGGAAATAGTCGATCCGCGGAATATGTTCATATGCAATGGTCGTAAGCTGCAACAGCGTATCACTGAAGCCGCCGGAGGCGCCACGCTCCGCGAGCAGGTCCGCCGTCACCGTTTCCGTACCATGCCCCACCGGCTTCGCCGTCCACGACAACCCCACCGGCTTGCCGATCGCGAGTCCCGGCGCCTGAGTCAGCTGCATCGGGGGCAATGCCGCACCCGGCTGATGATTTTGCGCCTCCGCATGAAAGCTTTTCTCTTCCCCGTCAGTAAACAAGACTAAAGAAGGATCGAACTGCGCCGTCACCGGCGGTATCACGGTCACCGGCTCATAAAGCTCGCCCCGCACGGGATCGGTGTATTTATACTGTACCGGTCGCGTATAAACGAAGGGTTGCCCGGCGATCACCAGCCGGAATCGCACTTCATAGGCCGGCGCCCCCTGCGGGTTGCCAATGAGCCGCTGATCGCTCACATTGAACGACCCCGGCGACATCTCCTCGCGCAGCCAGTACGGCTGTGTCACCGGCTCGTCCGGCGAGACCCGGATCGTACACGAAAGGGAATAGTTCTTATCCCCCTGCAGCCCTTCCTTCCAGGCCGTATCGACGCCATCCACGCTCACGCCTTCCACCGAGACCGGCGCATTCAGCCGGTTGTTCAACACCAACGTCACCGGCAACGGTTCCCCCTGCACCGCATAGGCGGTACGGGTCACCGCTTCCATCCATAACCCACTGCATTCTGCTATCAGTTGTTGTACTTCTTTTAATTTCTGCGTCCGCCAATAGCCGTCGGGCAACGCGGCGATCGCCTTGTAGATATTGACCAGCGCCGGCACGGAACGCTCCGGATACCGCAGCGAGAAATCATGGATCACCTGGCCCACCATGCCCTCGATCCGCTCCCCGCCGGGCACCCGCCGCCAGGAGGTCTCCACCCCGTCCATAGGATCGGTATGGGCTGGTTCCCCGTCCACAAGCGAAAAATATTCATCGAACGAACCGCGGGCCGGCGTCAAAGCCGCCCCCTGGCTTTTATGATTGGTACGGCTCTCCGCCGCGATCTCGCCATAGCTCTTCCCCAGTATCGGGTTGAACGCCCCTACATCGATCTTCAGTTGATCTTCACTTGTCGTATTGTTACCGCCGAAATTGAAGGTGTTCCACAAGATGCGTGTCGCCTTCCAGGGTTTTACCCCATATTGGAACTGCTCCGGAAATTTAGTGGGATCGGCTGCTTCCAAAAACGCTTCATGCGCCAGTACCGCCGACGCGGAATGATGACCATGCCCCGCCCGGGCATCCGGTGGGAAACGGGTAATGATCACATCTGGTTGGAATTTCCGGATCACCCAAACGGCATCGCTCAGTATCTTTTGCTCACCCCAGGTCTTCAAGGCCTCTTCGGTGGATTTGGTAAACCCAAAATCGAACGCGCGGGAAAAGAACTGCTCGGCCCCATCTACCCGCCGCGCCGCCAGCATCTCCTGGGTGCGGATGAGTCCCAGCTCGACACCCTGCTCGTCACCGATGAGGTTCTGCCCACCGTCGCCGCGCGTCATCGACAGATATCCCGTACGATAAAGCCGGTCCTTGGCCATATAAGCGATCAGCCGCGAATTCTCGTCGTCCGGATGCGCGGCCACATATAACACCGTCCCCAGGACATTCAGCTTGTTCAGCCGCAGATAGATCTCCGCCGACGTTATCCGCTCCGGCGCCTGCGCCGCGACGGCCAAACCACTCAGTCCCATCACTAACAAAAACAAAAATCGTTTCATGAGAAAGCATTTTTATTGAAGGGCCGGTGGCCCTTTATTGCCCAACCAGAAATACCCCATTGCAGAACAGCAGCTTGCCATTCTCCCAAAAACTGCGGAACAGCGGGTCATCCGCCATATAGACAATGGTTCCCCTGCCCTGATCCTGCACCCCGAAGATCACCCCATCCTTGATCTTCTCCCTGGCCTTGTTACCGGTGAAACCGCTGACATAGCCATCCTTCCGCACCACACCTACATTCCAGCCGCCGTCCTTGATGAATTCGTATACGTTGTCGTCCTGCTTGAGCGTATAATAATGATCCGGATACCCAAAGGCCAGCGGGTGCGAATTATCGAGCTCGACGCGGAAGATCGACCCGGGTACGCTGCCCGTTACCTCCTCCCGCTGCCGGTTGTCATAGCGATGGAGATCCCCATAATCGGCCGGCCGCTTCTCCTTTTCCTCATCCTTCTTCTCATCGTCCTCTCCCTTTTGGTGGATGCCCCATTCCAGCTTCGACAGCTGCGCGACCGCATCCTGCAAGGCGATCAGCCGCCCCCCCTGCCTCACCCACTCGATCAGCAGGTCGGCATTGTTCTTATCATCGAGTGGACGATAATAGCCGTTCGGCAGGATCAGCACATCGAAATTCTTCCAGGCCACCCGGTTGATGGACGCGGCATTGATCAGGGTCACGGGATACCCGATCTCCTGTTCGAACAAATGCCACACCTCACCTGCTTCCAGCGAATTCACCTGCTCGCCCGTGAGCAACGCCACGCGCGGCTTGTGGATCACATGAACAAGATCGCTCCCCAGGTCGGCGCCTTTTTCTACAAAACCCGAAGCAATGGGAACGGGTGTCACGCCGGTACGGAAAGCCGCATCCGCCACTAACGGCCATAGCTCCGCGCCAAGCCCGCTGTTTCCCGTCGACAGCAGGAGAAGAGTGCCCCTGTCGAAGGCAATGCCGCCACTCTGGAACGGCCGCTCGGCATAACGGACCTTTACTCCTTTCTGCAGCAGCGTGGTCAAAAACCTAACGCTCTCCATCCCCGTCCAGCGGACGGCAAGCGCGTACGTAGAATCGGGGATCACGGGCCTCCCGGGGTCAGCATGAACACCCGCCGGGCTCCTGGCCTCGGTGACATATCCACTCAGACCATAGGCCTGCACGCCATAGACAAAAGGCAACGACCAGGCCGTAATATCATAGGTCACCGAATCGGTGATCCGCGATTTTCGCTCGAAAAGCACGCGAACCAGGTTCGATTTTGGCTGGTTGGCGTTGATCACGATATCTCCGGGGGCGCTCCGGAAACTCACCGCTCTGCCGGTCTCATAGTCCACTCCCATGAGCGGCGTCCCGCTGTTGACCAGTTCCCAACCAATGCCGTTGTGATCGAGGAAACTGCGCAAACGCTCCAGCCTGTCGCCGAAAGAATCGTTGCGGAGAAAATAGGCTTTGTACTCCCCGCTGGGATGGGTAGCCGCTTCGATAAAATAATTGTGGAACTCCCGCACCAGCCGATCCGCATGTGCCGCCGCCATTTCGAGGGTGGACATGCCCGTGGTGAAATGGTGTTCGATCCGCTGCGCAAGCGTCAGCGTATCGCCGTCCGACGTCTGCACGGCGAGGCCCGCATCGATACCGCCCTGCTCGAAGGTCATGCCGATGGCGCCGTTATAG
Source organism: Puia sp. (assembly GCA_035946435.1). Taxonomy (GTDB): domain Bacteria; phylum Bacteroidota; class Bacteroidia; order Chitinophagales; family Chitinophagaceae; genus Puia. Next base: position 9,028 of record DASYZH010000257.1, read on the forward strand.
ATCGGGTAAGTGTCGCCATAGCTCGGATAGAAAAGATCGAACTCCTGTTTGGTGAAATACAACCAGCCATGGGCATCGAAATAGCGCGCATTGTTCTTTCCGATCTCCACCTGGAACTCCCGTTGCCAGGGTGTAATGACATCATGATAAGGCTCCGCCGCCGGCGCAAAATAATAGGGGCTGTTGTACCCCTGCTCATGATAGTCCACATGGATCTGCGGCAACCATGCCTCGTATTGGATCATCCGCTGCTGCGTCTCCTTCTGCGTCTGCCACGCCCAATCGCGGTTCAGATCGAAATTATAATGATTCGTCCGCCCATGAGGCCAGGGTTCCTGATGTTCCCGCGCCTGCGGATCGGGGTTGGGTTGCGTTCCCACCACGTCGTTGTACCAGGCCACATACCGGTCCCGCCCGTCGGGATTGATGCAGGGGTCGATGATGACCACCATATTGCCAAGCCAGGCCGCCGCTCTTGATGTCGGATCCAGCAACCAATACAACATTTTCATCGACGCCTCAGAGCTCGCGGGTTCGTTACCATGCACGTTGTAGCTTAACCACACGATCACCGGCGCATGCTCGTCCGCCGCCTTTCCATCCTTCAGCACGCCGGCCAGGCGCAAATTGTTCAGCCGGATATCCTGCAACCGTTTCATGTTCTCCGGCGAAGCAATGAACGCCAGCAGCAGCGGCCGTCCTTCCGTAGTCGTGCCATATTGTTCCAGCTTCATGCGATCCGGGGCCGCCGCAGCCACCGTTTTGAAATAATCGACTATCGTATGATGCGGAGTAAAATGCGCGCCTAGGGGATAGCCCAAAAAGGTTTCCGGCGAAGGCACTGTCTGCGCAAGGCAACTGCAGACGGACAGCAGGAGACCGAAAAGAAGACTTGCTTTATGGCTCATGGGTGGGCGAATGTAAGTAAACCACTAATATAAAAAAAATGGTAACTTAGGTGAAATCAATCTTCTATATGCGCCGACCGCTCATCCTGTTTATACTCCTTACATGTTTTATTTTCCCGCAAAATCCCTTGTTGGCGCAGGATCCCACTCCTTTTGCATACACGGTCCAAAAAACGGCCTCCGTTAACCATGGCGCGGTTGTGGCTGCCCACCCGCTCGCCACCTTCGCCGGACTCACCATGCTGCGCCAGGGCGGTAACGCCTTCGATGCGGCCATCGCCACCCAGCTTGCACTAGCCGTCGTATTCCCCGGCGCCGGTAACATTGGCGGCGGCGGTTTCATGGTCGCCCACCTGGCGGACGGAAAGAACATCGCGCTCGATTTCCGCGAGAAAGCCCCGGGAACCGCCACCCGCGATATGTACCTGGATTCGGCAGGCAACCCCCGGACCGACCTCAGCCAAAACGGTCACCTGGCCTCCGGCGTACCCGGCACCATCGCCGGCATCTTCGAGGAGCTGCCCTATGCAAAGCTGCCGCTATCCAAACTCATCCAACCCGCGATCGATCTCGCGGAAAAAGGCTTTGTCCTCACCGAAGCCGAAGCGCGCAGCCTCAACAGCGCGCAAAATGCTTTCCGGAAATACAATACTCTTTTACCCGTTTTCATCAAAGAAAGCGCCTGGAAGGCCGGCGACACCCTGATACAAAAAGACCTCGCTCAAACCCTGACCCGCATCCGCGATAAAGGCGCCAGAGAATTCTATGATGGCGAGACCGCCCGCCTGATCGTCGAAGAGATGCAACGCGGCAAGGGCATCATTACGGAAAAAGACCTCCGAGAGTATACCGCCAAAACCCGCGAAGCCACCGTTTTATCCTACCGGGGCTATCCCATCGTCACCATGCCCCTGCCCAGCAGCGGCGGCGTCGTCCTGCAGCAGCTGCTCAAAATGGTAGAAACCGAACCCCTGGGTCAATATGGCTTCGAATCGGTAAAAGCCGTCCACCTGATGACCGAGGCGGAACGATTCGCCTATGCGGACCGCGCTCAATATCTCGGCGACCGCGATTTCTATTCCGTACCGGTAAAGACACTCACAAGTGAAGCTTATATCCGCAGACGTATGACGGCCTTTCAACCGGATAAGGCAGGAAACAGCAAAGACATCAGCGCCGGGGTCCTGAGCCCAAGATCCGAAGAGACCACGCACCTGGACGTCATCGATAACGAAGGCAATGCCGTCTCTATCACCACCACCCTCAACGGATGGTACGGCAGCAAGGTCGTGGTCGGCGGCGCCGGCTTCTTCCTCAACAACGAAATGGACGATTTCAGCGTCAAACCCGGTGTCCCCAACATGTACGGCGCCGTGGGCGCCGACGCCAACGCAATCGCTCCCGGTAAACGTATGCTCAGCTCCATGACACCCACCATCGTGCTAACCAGGGGCAAGAACGAAAAAGGCGAGAAAAGCACTGTCTACCTCGTCGTGGGCACCCCGGGCGGCACCACCATCACCACCTCTGTTTTCCAAACCCTCGTGGACATCATCGACTTCGGCCTCTCTGCCGAAGATGCCGTCAATAAACCCAAATTCCATCATCAATGGCTGCCCGATGAGCTGTTCGTTGAGCCGGCCTTCCCCGCCTATACCCGCGAACAGCTCACCGCCATGGGCTATAAGGTCGTCCAACGCGGCAGCATCGGCCGCACCGAAGTGATCGAGGTCACTGCCGCAGCGGACGGTACCCACAAGATCGAAGCCGTCGGCGACGGCCGGGGTGACGATACCGCCCTGGGCTACTAAAGGCTATTAAAAATAAGACTATGAATACCATCGGAGCAACCTATCTCGACTCGGCGATCAAACGCTTTCTGACCTATAAGACCCTGGGCGATATGACCTTCGCCCAGCTGGAAGAAAAAGATTTCTTCTTCCAGCCTTCAGAAGAGTCCAATTCCATCGCCGTTATTGTCCAGCACCTGCACGGCAATATGCTCAGCCGCTGGACCAATTTTCTCACTACGGACGGCGAGAAAGAAGGCCGTAACCGCGACGAAGAATTCAGCCCGCCGACCTGCACCGCGAAAGAACTCATCGCCCTCTGGGAAACCGGCTGGCGTTGTCTTATCGATACGCTGCGCTCCCTCCGGGAAGAAGACCTGCTTAAAACCATCACCATCCGCCATGAACCCCTGATCGTAATCGACGCCATTAACCGGCAGCTCGCCCACTATCCCCATCACGTAGGTCAGATCGTCTATCTGGGTAAGATGATCCGTGACCAGCACTGGCGTAGCCTCTCGATCTCCAAAGGCGCTTCACAAACCTTCAACCAGGACATGGAACAACGTTTTAAACACTAAACTTTCGATGGGTCCGGGTGTCATACAGAATGTGGCCGGATGTGATATAATTGGTACCGAATTTGCACCAGGATTTGCACCGGCACCACTTATAGTTTAATTTTGCCACCAGAAATGACAACCCCCTGAGAAAGATTTGGAAAATACTCCGTAATACATTACTGGTTTTAATACTATTACTGGTTTCCGTATGGTCTCTCATCCATATACCCGCCGTTCAAACCTGGCTGGTATCGCGGGTGACGCATCGCCTTTCTCACGACCTGCACACCACCATCCGCATAAAGCACGTCGACTTCGAACTTTTTAACAAAATGTTGCTGGAACAGACCCTCGTGGAAGATGGCCGCCACGACACGCTGCTCTACGCCGGCACAGTGAGGGTCAATATTACAGACTGGTTCTTCTTCAAAGACAAAGCGCAATTGCAATACATCGGGCTCGAAGACGCTACCGTCAAACTGCAACGCACCGACTCGGTATGGAACTACCAGTTCCTCGTAGACTATTTCTCCAATCCGAACAAGATCTCCAAGGAACCCGACACGACCAAGACCCTGCAGCTCGATCTCAAAGAGGTCGTGCTCGCCAATGTCCACTTTCTCAAACACGATGCCTGGCGCGGCGAGGATATGGACCTCCATCTGAAAAGAATGCATCTGGATGCCGATACCATCAGCTTCAACGACAAGATCGCGCGTGTCAACAGTCTCACGTTCACCCAGCCGGATTTCATCCTCTCCAACTACGACGGCAACCGGCCCACACCACCGGAAGACACGACACCCATCGTCAACGATCCCAAGCATCTTCGCCTCAACCCGGACGGCTGGGACATCACCGCCCGCTCCGTCACGATCCGGAACGGTTCCTTCCAACACATAGAGCGCACCGATACCACGATCAACTCCTGGTTCGACGGTAACCATATCCATTTCTCTGCCGTCAACACCAGCTTTGACGATCTCCGGCTCAACCGCGATACCCTTACCGCGCAGCTGGCGCTCAGCACCAAAGAACGCAGCGGCCTGGAGATAAGAAAGCTCGATGCGCGGATCCGCTGGTACCCCGAAGCCATGGAGTTCGCCCGGCTGGACCTGCAAACGAACAAAAGCCACCTGCACAATTTCTTCGCCATGCGGTTCAAAACGCTGGATGACATGTCGTACTTTGTTTCCCGCATCCGCATGGAAGGCCGCTTCAACGACTCCGAGATCGACACCGACGATATCGCCTTTTTCGCACCGGCCCTCCGGGCCTGGGCCAAACACGTCCACCTCACCGGCGATATCCAGGGCACGGTGGCCGACCTCCATGGCCGTAAGGTGATCGTAGAAGCCGGCAAGAACACCTTCCTCAATGGGGACTTCCACCTCAAAGGCCTGCCCGGCATCGAAAGAACGAACATCGAATTCAAGTCTAATGATTTCGGGACCACGTACGACGATATGGCTGCGCTCATCCCTTCGCTGCGAAAGGTACAGCAACCCCGGCTTGACCGCGTCACCTGGCTCCGCTACCAGGGTGATTTCACGGGCACGATCCGCGACTTCGTAACGCGAGGGACCATCGAAACCAATCTCGGCACCCTGGAGACGAACCTCAATATGCGGTTGCCGGCCGAGGGACCTTCCGTCTATAGCGGCACGATCGGCACGGACAGTTTTTATCTCGGCCCCTTCCTCGACAACGACAACCTCGGCCACATCGCCTTCCAGGGCAACATCAAGGGCACCGGGCTCAAAACCGGCTCGCTCAGCGCCACCCTCGACGGCATGATCGATAACCTGGAATTCAACCATTACGCCTACCGGCATATCCAGGTGAACGGCGCCGTAGCCAAGAAGAAATTCAATGGCGAGCTCATCGCCAGCGACGCCAACCTGGACGCCCATCTCAACGGCTTGATCGACTTCAGCCAGCGACAACCGAAATTCGATTTCGAAGCGGAAGTGGCCAAGGCCGACCTCACCAGGCTGCATTTCGTCACCCAGCAGGTCGAGTTCGACGGGAAGTTCAAGTGCAATTTCACCGGCGACAACATCGATAACTTCCTCGGCAGGGCCAGCATCTACGATGCCTCGCTGTTCAAGAATGGGCAGCGCGTCTCCTTCGACTCCCTAACCCTGGAATCCAGCATCGTCGACAGCAACAAGACCATCACCGTCGTCAGCAATGAATTCGACGGCGCCATCGTCGGCCAGTTCTCTATCCACGACCTCCCCGCCTCCTTCCAGACCTTTCTGAACAAATACTACCCAAGCTATGTCTCGCCGGCAAAGTCCATCCCTGCGAACCAGAATTTCAGCTTCGTGATCGACACAAAAAATGTAGATGAATACATCGACCTCTTCATTAAAGACCTCCGGGGCTTTAACAACTCCGGCATCAACGGCCGTATCGACACCCGGAAGAACCTCCTGGATCTCAATGCCGATGTACCACAATTCGGCTATAAGAACATCGCCTTCAACCATGTCCTGGTACGAGGCCGCGGTAACCTCGACAGCCTCAGCATGGTGGACAGCATCGGCGAGGTCTTCATCAACGATAGCCTGCATTTCCCCGGCACCCGCATCCACCTGAGCTCGGCCAACGATCTTACCAGCCTGCAAGTCTCGACCAGCGCTAGCCAGACCCTCAACTCCGCCAACCTCTCCGCCCGCGTACAAACCATGCGCACCGGCGTCAAAGTCACCTTCGATCCTTCCACCTTCGAGATCAATAGCAAGATCTGGCACATCGACAAGGACGGACAACTGGCATTCGAGAACAAATACCTCTCCGCCGACGGCCTCAACCTCCGCAGCGGCGATCAGATCATCGCCGTCACGACCCATCCCTCCGGCGAGGGCAACTGGAACGATATCCATGTCGATCTCACAAAGATCAACATCGGCGATTTCACCCCCTATGTAGTCAAGTCCGAAAGACTCGAAGGCCTCCTCACCGGCAGCCTCGATATGACGGACCCCTTCGGCAAACATACCATCACCTTTAAAGGCCAGGCCGACCAGTTCCGTTTCGCCAACGACTCCATCGGCCATCTCGATCTCGCCGCCGATTACGAAAAGGCTACCGGCGCCATTCATGCGACACTTAATTCCGACAACAAGAACTATCATCTCAACGGTACCGCCCTTATCAATCTCGATAGCACCGCCGCGGGTCCGCCCGTCGATATCACCACCGACGTCGCCGATATGAAGATCAACCTGCTCGAAAAATACCTCGGCGGCGTCTTCACCAATATCACCGGTAACGTGAGCGGGAAGCTGCATATAACCGGACCAGCCTCCCACCTGTATTATCTCGGCACCGTGAACCTGCGCGACGCCTCGCTGAAAGTCGCCTATACACAATGCACCTATAAGATCCCGAGCGCCACCGTGGTCTTCAAAAAGGATACCATCGATTTCGGGACCATCCAGATCAAAGACCGCCTGGGCCATACCGCCGAACTTACCCGCGGCCGGCTCTTCCACCATGCCTTCGACGACCTGGGATACGATTTCGAGTTCAATACGAACCGGCTGCTTCTCCTCGATACCAAGGCGACCGATAACAACCAGTTCTATGGAACGGTGATCGGCAAAGCCCGGATTACATTGACGGGTCCGGATGCCAACATGCAGATGTTCATCAAAGGAGAACCTACCGACAGCTCGAATATCTACCTGCCGCCCTCGATAAGCAGGGAAAGCGGCGAAGCCGATTTCATCAAATGGCGCGTCTATGGGAAAGAGATGAAGGAACAGGCGGCGGAAAAACAAGGCAGCAACCTCACGGTTACCCTCGACATGTATGCCAACAACTACGCGAACATCTATATGATCCTCGACCCGCTTACCGGCGATGTCATCAAGGCCAATGGGCATGGCAACCTGGTCATGCGCGTCGGCACCACCGAAGATCTCACCCTGAACGGCCGCTATGAGATCGATCGCGGACTGTATAATTTCACCTTCCAGAGCTTTATCCACAAACCCTTTGTCCTTAGCGAAGGAGTGGGCAACTATATCCAGTGGACCGGCAATCCCTATGATGCCACCATCGGCATCCAGGCCGTCTTCACCGCTGAGAATGTCCGCTTCAGCGACCTTGGGCTCACCAACTCCAGCCTCGACATCACCGACGCGAATGTCCTCCGCTATCGCGGCAATATCCTCGTCACCGCTAATCTTACGGGCAAATACAACAAACCCGATATCGCTTTCCAGATAGATCTGCCGCCGAACAGTCCGCTGAAGAACGACCAGGACGCCCAGACCCTGCTGCAACGCATCCAGAACGACCCCAACGAGCTCAACAAACAGGTCTCGACGCTGGTTGTGCTCAACAGCTTCGTTCCGCTCTCGAACAGCACCAATAGCTTCGACGCCTCCGCCGCCGTGGGCAATGTCGTCGTCAACAGCATCTCCGGCGTCATCTCCAACGCCTTTTCGAAACAGGTCTATCACCTCCTCCAGCGCGTCTTCAACGATAAAAGCCTGCAGGTGAATTTCAATACCAACTTTTACAACGGGAACTACCTGTTCACCAATATCGACCAGTCGGGCCTGGCCTATAACCGCACCAACCTCAACTTCTCCATCGGCAAACAATTTATGAACGAGAAGCTCACCATGACCGTCGGCAGCGCCCTCGACTTCGGACTCAACCAGCAACAGGTGCAGGCCGCTTCCTTCCAATTCCTCCCGGACATCACCGCAGAATACAAGGTCACGCCGGACGGCCGCGTAGCGCTCACCTTCTTCTATCGCGATTCCTATAACTACCTGAATACCGCCAACCACACGCAAAACAGTTCCGGCACCAGCATCTCCTACCGCCGGGAGTTCGACACCTTCGCCGAACTCTTCAAAAAGAAAAAGAAGAGAACACCCGCTCCCCCACCGGCCGCACCCCCACCCCCGGCACAAAATGTAACGAAAACCGACACGCCATAATAAAAAAACCCCGCAGAGCCGCGGGGTTAATATTTGAACCGGCCATCGCCGGGCTTCGTATCTATTTTAAGATCTCGTGTCCCAGCTTATCCCGCTTCGTCAGCAGATACCGCTCGTTATGCGGATTGGGGCAGACCTCTATCGGCACCGTTTCCACGATCTCCAGCCCATATCCCAGCAAACCAGCCCGTTTCTGCGGGTTATTGCTGATCAACCGCAGCTTGGTGATCCCCAGGTAACGCAGGATCTGCGCGCCGACACCATAGTCCCGCTTGTCCATCGGGAAACCGAGGTGCAAATTGGCTTCGACCGTGTCCATACCCTCTTCCTGTAATTTATAGGCCTTCAATTTATTCAACAGGCCTATCCCCCGGCCCTCCTGGTTCATATATAGGATTACACCCTGGCCTTCCTTTTCTACCAGCTTCATGGCCTCATGCAGCTGCTCGCCACAATCGCACCGCATCGACCCGAGGATATCCCCCGTAAAACACGAAGAATGGACCCGAACCAGAACCGGGTCACCCGGTTCCCAGCTCCCCTTGATCAGGGCCAGGTGCTCATTCCTGGTGTTCTTTTCCTGGAAGGCAATGAGCTTGAAATGACCATATTTTGTCGGCATATCTACTTGTACGATCTCTTCGATCAGCGAGTCGGTCTTCAACCGGTACTCGATGAGATCTTTGATGGAGATCACCTTCAGATCGAATTTTTTGGCTATTTCGAGCAGCTCCGGCAGCCGGGCCATGGTCCCGTCCTCATTCATGATCTCCACCAGCACCCCAGCCGGTTCAAGACCCGCCAGCCGTGCCAGATCGATGGTAGCTTCGGTATGTCCCGCGCGCCGCAGGACACCCCCGCGTTTGGCCCGTAACGGAAAAATATGCCCGGGGCGACCCAGATCCTCCGGCCTGGTGGCCGGATCGATCAACGCCTGCACGGTGGCAGCCCGGTCGCGTGCCGAGATACCCGTGGTACAGCCATGCCCCAGCAGATCCACGCTCACGGTAAAAGGCGTTTCGTGAATGGCCGTATTATTATTGACCATCAGCCCCAGCCCGAGCTCTTCACAACGCTCCTCCACCAGGGGGGCGCAGATCAACCCCCTGCCAACCTTGCTCATGAAATTGATGATCTCGGGCGTCACATTCCGGGCAGCGGTAATGAAATCCCCTTCGTTCTCCCGGTCTTCGTCATCTACGACGATCACCAGCTTTCCTTGCTTTATTTCTTCTATAGCACTCTCGATAGTTGATAACATAAGTACAAAATTAACAATAAAAACGCCGGAAAGTTAAGAAAGGATGCCTCCCAGGTGTCAGCACTCCTTTTGCGGCTTTTTACGGCCATTCCAGTTAATAATTTGTTGACATTAAAATTGATTAACGGGGGCGGTCGGATTCAGCCTTTATCTAGTTTTGCATTTCCTTAACACTTCACGACCAGGTCCAATCCTATCAAATCCCCTCCCCGATTACCTGCCGTTATTAATAATACCCTCGTAATCAATTTGTTCACTATATGATCAAATACCTGCTCCTATCCGCTTTGTCTTTCTTCCTGGTATTGTCCGCCATGGCTCAGGTGACCACTGGCTCGATCACCGGCCTCGTCACCGATTCGAAAGGTCAACCCCTCGGTGGCGCGACAGTAAAAGCGGTGGATGTTCCCTCCGGGACCTCCTACACCACCACCGCAACCTCTAAAGGTGAGTATACCCTCCCCAATCTCCGGGTAAGCGACGACTATACGCTTACCATTGGATACGTTGGGCATACCCCCGCCACCTTCGATCACCTGAACGTACGGGTCGGGGATCCGGTGAATGTCAACGCCATTCTCGAGATCACGGGCCAGACCCTCAACGAAGCTACCGTAACCGGCGCCTCCAAAACCAGCGTCATCAGCTCTCAACGCACCGGCCCCTCGACCTATGTCAACGAGCAGATGATCCAGATGCTGCCGACGCTGAACCACAGCATCCAGGACTATATCCGTTTCACGCCCGCGGCGGTCTCCATTACCGCATCGGACGGTACGCCGGACGGCATTTCTTTCGCCGGTTCGAACAATCGCTACAATGCGTTGACCATCGACGGCGCCAGCGCTACGGACGTCTTCGGTCTCGCCGCCACCGGCACCAACGGCGGCCAGGCGGGCGTCAACACCATTCCGCTGGAAGCAATCGCCGGTATGCAGGTACTCACCTCTCCTTATGATGTAACCCAGGGCGGCTTCACGGGTGGCGGTATCAATGCCGTTACCAAAAGCGGAACCAACACCCTGCACGGCACGGTCTACGCAACGATGCAAAACCAGAACCTGGTAGGCAAGGGGCCAACGACCGATCTGCCCTATGGCAGCTTCAAGAACAACTACATAGGCGCCAATATAGGCGGGGCCTTCATCAGGAACAAGCTGTTCTATTTCGTCAACGTCGAACACTATAGCTCCACGACACCGCTCCCCTACGATCCCTCCCAGGCGAATTCCGGCTCTAAGTTCACGGTAGGCTATCTGGATACGATCTATAATTACGTCAAAAGCACCTACTACGATCCGGGCAGCTTCACCGGCATCAACAAGACCGCGTTCTATACCAACGTCTTTGCCCGTATCGACTACAATATCAGCTCCAGGACGAAGCTCACAATCCGGAACGCCTATGTGCACGGCAGCAATTACATCATCAGCCGGTCGCCCACAGCCATTACGTTCGCTAACAGCGGCTACGCCATGGTCAATACCACCAACTCTTCGGTCATCGAGCTGAACAGTAACTTCGCCCGCAGCGCTAACGTGCTGCGCGTGACCTATAACAATATCGCCGACCACCGAACCACCTCCTCCTTCCCGAACCTCACCATCTACGACGGCTCGGTGAACGACGTATACCTGGGCGGCGACTATTCCTCCCAGGCCAACTCCCTGCAGCAAAACAATTTCACGCTCACGGATAACTACACGCTCTATCGCGGCAACCATACCATCACCTTTGGCACGAACGATGAACTCTACAATAGCAGCAACGTGTTCGTGCAGAACTACTATGGTTCCTATACCTACAGCTCCTTTGCCGCATTCCAGGCGAATAATGCCGCTCCGTACAACTACTATATCAACTATAATCCCAGCGATCCCGGCAGCAAGAACCCTGCAAAGCTGCATGCCGCCATGTTCAGTGTTTACGGCGGCGACGTGGTAACCCTGGCCTCGAACTTCAAGCTCACCTATGGCCTGCGTATCGATATGCCGGCCTTCTTCAGCAAGCCCAGGGACAACGAAGCCTTCAACACCGACGCGAACTTTGCCGGCTACAGCAACCAAACCGTTCCGAAAGCCATGCCCCTCCTCGGACCCCGTGTAGGCTTCAACTGGGATGTGCACCATAACGGCAAGACCCAGCTCCGCGGCGGCGCCGGCATCTTCACTGGTCGTGTGCCCTATGTGTGGATCTCCAATCAGATCGGCAGCGACGGCGTATCCCTCATCAAATACAGCGGCTATCCGGCCAGTCTCCGGTTCAACTATAACCCGCAGCAGAACCTCAATGGCGCCTACATCCCTACCGGCACCGCTCCCGCAACCGAGGTCGACCTTACCGACAAACACTTCAAGGTGCCGCAGGATCTCCGCGCCAATCTGGGTATCGATCAACGCTTACCCTGGTGGGGTCTCATCGGTACCATTGAAGCCGTTTACACTAAGAAGATCAACGACATCAACTATCAAAACCTCAACGTAGGGACGCAAGCCGGAACGGTTACCATCGGCGACGCTACCTACCCGTGGTACAATTTCGGCCGAAAGGATTCGAAATTCACGGATATCATGCTGCTCACCAATACCAGCAAAGGCTATGCTTATAACTTTACCGCCAAGCTCGAAAAACCATACACCCGCAGCGGCTGGATGGGGAGCATCGCCTACTCGCTCGGCCACTCCTTCTCGCTCAATGACGGCAGCAGCTCGGTGGCACTTTCGAACTGGCGCTATGCCGTCAACAGCAGAGGCCTCAACAACCTGGATGAAGGTCATTCCGACTACGATATGGGCTCCCGCATCATCGGTTATGTCGCCAAACAGTTCAAATATGCGCACAACCACCTCGGGACCACCATCGGTATCGTGTACGAAGGCCGCTCGGGTCAGCCCTACTCGGTGACTTATAACCGTAATATGACGGGCGACGATGCCACCGCCCATACGTCCAACAACTATAACTCCAACGAACTGTACATTCCGACTGCAGCCGAGCTCAATGATCCCAACGGCTATCAGAATTACACCTTCGTAGATCTCAAAAGTGGTACCACCGTGACCCGCACCGCCGCCCAGGAATGGCAGGATTTCAAGACCTTCATCGGGAACGACCCGGGGATGAAAAAACATGAAGGGCAAATCATGCCGAAGAATGCCGACCGTACGCCCTGGGAAAATCATTTCGATGCCAAGGTATCCGAAGACTTCATGCTGGGTGTGCATAAGCTGCAGATCGAATTCGATATCCTGAATGTGGGTAACCTCTTCGATCACAAATCCGGCTGGTCCTACTATGTGCCGAACCAGAACGCGTCTCCCCTGGCTACTTCCAGCCAATCGACGACGCCCACCTTTACCTTCGATCAAACCAAGGAGAACCTCATCAATGGCGCTTATAAAGCTTACTCCTACACCGACCTGTTGTCCAGGTGGCGCGGACAGCTTAGCGTCCGTTACTCCTTCTGATAATAGTAAAACCCTTGACTATAGCGGGCTGCAGAAAGGCAGCCCGTTTTTTATTAGCGCATTTTTAGTTAATAATTTCTTAATCGTTGGATCTACCTATCCACGATGTGAAATTCTTTCTTTGCATGCACTGTTCTTTCCATCCTGTACTCTTTTGGACAGGAAACATCCTCCCAGATACAGGGTACGGTCACCGATGGAAAGGCTGGTCTCGCCGGCGCTACTGTGATAGCGCTTCACACTCCCACGGGTACGAAGTATACAACCACTACCCGAAAAGACGGCCGCTTCAATCTACCCGGTCTCCGCGTAGGTGGCCCCTACATCATCAGCGTAAGCTATGTTGGCTTCAAAGAAGAAAAGCAGGAGAACGTATTCCTCGTTCTCGGCCAGGATTTCTATGCCGACTTTACCATGACCTTTCCCGCCGATACCTTCCAAAACGGGGATCAAGACCACCGGGAATTTTACCTTCGGGCTTACCCTGAGCAGCGAAACGGGTAATCAGCTCGCCACGGATTCCAAGACGATCCACGTCAAATAAACCTAAAGGTCCCACGCATAAAAAAAACCGGCTCGCGCCGGTTTTTTTTATTATTTTATTTTCCCCAGCCCCACAACAAAAACTCCGGCATCGCCCGCGCCCAGGTCTCGACATCGTGTTTCCCCCCGGGCATCTCCAGGTAACGGATATCCCGCAGCGGATCATACCCTTTGGCCTCCAGTTCCCTGATCAGATCCTGCACATCGTCGATGGAATCGATGATCCCGTTGTGATTCCGATCCTCCGTCTCGTCCTGCGTACCGCATTCAAAAAAGAATTTCAACCAGGGATAATATCCGCCGCGGCGCACGGCGGCATGCATGATACGGTCCGTGGCCTCATTGAAGGCCGGGTCGTCCTTACTTCTCGTCCGCCACCAAAAGCTGCCGCTGAACAACCCCGCCCTGGCAAACTCTTCGGGATGGCGCCACACAATATCCATCGCACTCAGCGCACCGAGACTAAACCCCGCAAAAGCCTTCTCCCGGAACGAAGGTGCACGGTGCCACTCCCGGATGGCCGGCAACAGCTCCTCGAAGATAAAACGGGTATACGCATCCGCCCTGGCCCCCCATCCCTGGTAATCGGGTCTCCCGGCCGTCCCATACTCCATTTTCCGGTCGGCCCCGGCATGAATGCCGATGCATACCATCGGCTGCAAACTCCCGCGGTCGTACAAGTCACCCAGGAGACCGCAAAAACCCATCCGATCCAGGTCCTGTCCGTCATTGAACAACAATAGACTTACCGTAGAAAGATCCTGCGGCAGCCCGCCCGGCCGATAACTATCCACCTGCACGGTTCTGTCAAGATGTTGGGATCGTAAAGACATGCCCTCACGCAAAATATTCCTGGTCTTTTCTCTCAGCATAGCGCCAAAAATAGTAATTTGAAATGGAAACCCGCCCTTAAGGCCGCTTCCGTGAAAAATGGATCTCGACGAGACTTATCACAAATGGCATTCGCCGACCATCGGCCGCGACTTCGAAATGCTCGTGTTCGGTCACGCCGGCTATCCCGTGATCCTCTTCCCTACTTCCCGTGGAAGCTACTACCAGAACAAGGACCAGGGCCTCATCGAGACCGCCCGCTGGTTTCTCGAAACGGGAAAAATCAAGATCTATTGCCCGGATAGCCTCGACGCAGCCTCCTGGTACGATAAATCCATCCCGCCGGGGCAGCGCGCCTGGCAACATACCCTGTACGACAAGCTGATCCTCGAAGAGATCGTACCCCGTGCCACCTTCGAGACCGGTCACCCACGCATCGTCCTGGCCGGCTGCAGCTTCGGCGGCTATCACGCCGCCAACTTCGCCTTCCGTCATCCCGGTCTCGCTGCTTACTGCTTCCCGATGAGCGGCATCTTCGACATCCGCTCCTTTACCGACGGGTACTATGATGACAACGTGTATTTCAACAACCCCGTGGACTTCATCCCCGGCGCTACCGACCCCGCACTATGGCACATGGGGATCGTCCTCGGAACAGCGCAGCGCGATATCTGCCGCGGACAGAACGAATGGATGAGCCGCCTGCTCACCGCCAAATCGATACCCCACTGGCTGGACATCCGCCCCGACCGGGACCACGATTGGCCCGTGTGGAAGGAGATGTTCCCCCATTATCTTTCGCTCATCGACAAATCATAATATATGTCCGCCAACAAAAAAATAGGTATTCTCTATGGCCGCGAAAGATCATTCCCCATGGCCTTCATCGAAGCCATCAACCGCAGGAATATCGCCGGCATCAGCGCCGAACCGGTTCGCATCGATAAGGTCATCCAGGCGGAAAGCTCCGGCTATGCCGTGATCATCGACCGCATCTCCCAGGACGTACCCTTCTACCGGGCTTACCTCAAGAACGCCGCCCTGCGCGGCACTGCCGTGATCAACAACCCCTTTTGGTGGAGCGCCGACGAAAAATTCTTCAACAACTGTCTCGCGGAAACCATCGGTATTCCGGTACCCAAGACCGTTATCCTCCCCTCACGCGAGCTGCCCCCGGATACAAGCGACCAGTCGTTCTCCAACCTCGCCTTTCCGCTGGACTGGGAAACGATCTTTCGCTACGTGGGATTCCCGGCCTATATGAAACCCTTCGCCGGCGGCGGCTGGAAAAACGTGTATAAGCTGCATAGCGCGGAAGAATTCTATCAACGCCATGGCGAAACAGGGCAGCTCGTCATGTTGTTACAAGAAGAGATCGTCTTTACCGAATATTACCGCTGCTATTGCATCGGCGGCAAATACGTACGTATCATGCCCTATGAACCGCGCAATCCCCACCACCTCCGCTATTCCGCCGACTTCAATCCCACCGCCGAACGGCTCCAGGAAATGGAAGAGATCGTGCTCCGCATCAACGCCTGGCTGGGCTATGACTTCAATACCGTTGAGCTGGCCATACGCGACGGCATCCCCTATGCGATCGATTTCTGCAACCCCGCTCCCGACGCCGAAAAGTCCAGCGTAGGCGAAGAGAATTTTCAGTGGGTCGTAGAGACCGCCGCCGACTACGCCATCGAAAGGGCCCTGGCCCATCAGGACGGCACGGACAACCTCACATGGGGCCACTATCTCAAAAAAAGCGTGACCCACCGGCCGCTCTCCGGTGAATAATTAGCATTTTCCCACTAAATTTATCCAATGGCAGAGATCAACTATCGCAATTTCACGCTGGGAATCGAAGAAGAATACATGGTCATCGACCCACAAAGCCGGGAGCTTAAAAGCCACGAACAAAAGATCGTCACCGAAGGGCAAAAGATCATCCGCGACAAGGTCAAGGCGGAGATGCACCAGGCCGTGGTAGAGGTGGGGACCGATATCTGCCGCGATGTCGACGAAGCACGCCGCGACGTCTCCACCCTCCGCAGCACCATCAGCCGCATCGCAGGTGAGCTGGGCTTCCAGGTCGGCGCCGCCGGCACCCATCCCTTTAGCCATTGGGAAAACCAGCTCATCACCGAACACGTCCGCTACAACGAGATCGTCAATGAATTGCAGGAGGCAGCCCGCAGCAACCTCATCTTCGGGCTGCATGTGCACGTCGGCATGGAAAACCGCGAAATGGCCAACCATATCGCGAACTCGACCCGCTATTTCCTACCCCATATCTATGCCCTCAGCACCAACTCCCCCTTCTGGGAAGGCCGGAGAACGGGATATAAATCCTACCGCACCAAGGTTTTCGATAAATTCCCACGTACAGGGATACCCGAAACCTTCGAAAGCATCGAGGCCTATGATAATTTCGTGAAACTGCTGGTCAAGACAAACAGCATCGACAACGCCAAAAAGATCTGGTGGGACCTTCGCGTCCATCCTTTTTTCAATACGGTGGAATTCCGCATCTGCGACGTTCCCATGACGGTCGACGAAACCATCTGCATCGCCGCTCTCTTCCAGAGCATATGTGCCAAGATCTATAAGCTGCGTTCCCTGAACATGAACTATATCCAGTATTCCCGGGCCCTGATCAATGAGAACAAATGGCGCGCAAGCCGCTATGGCATCGACGGTCACCTCATCGATTTCGGCAAGGAAGAAGAGGTCAACACCCGCGTCCTCATCTACGAGCTGCTGGACTTCATCGACGACGTCGTCGACCCGCTCGGCTGCCGCGCAGCCGCGCATTACGCGGAACGCATCCTCGAATCGGGTACCGGCGCCGACCGCCAGCTCAAGGTCTTCGAGGAGACCGGCAGCCTCCTCAGCGTAATGGACTATATCCACGGCCAGTTCCTGGCAGGGATCTGAAGCGTTATTTCAGATCCGCCGCCGTTAGGCCGCTGTTGACCTTTACACTCTGCATCGTCATATCCAGATCGATCTCCCCCTGGTTGTCATCGACATGCCAGGGAAATCGGATACCATCGACCTCCCGGTAATCGCTGTAATCCGTAGTGGTCTGACCCTGACTCTGGTTCTTGATGAGCCGCGTACGCAGCCCGCTGGCGAGATCATAATAGTAAAGCGAGGTCTTCCCGCCGGGGTCCGTGACCTTGAGCTCATAGACGTCCTTGCCGTTGATGTTCTTGATGCTCGTCAGCTCGGTCTTATATCCTTCCTTGGAAAAATTCAGCTCGGGGAATGGATTCACCTCTTCCCTGATGTCCTTCCTGGTGTCATCATCCAACGGCGGATTCTGCCCCATTTGGGAAAGACTGATGCTGTCACCCTTCACCAGCAACCGCAAGGCATGCGCATTGTTCATATCCGGAAGATCGATCTCCAGCAGCATATTGTCCGGGCTCACAAAACGATGGGTCGTTACCACCTTCTGTCCCTGCACCGACGCGGTAGCTACCGTCTCGAGATCTTTGACCGCGAGAAGCTTGTCCTTGCCGCCTATGGCCGTCAGGTATTTACCGATGACATCGTTCGCCGAGACTCCCGGCGGAATGGGCCGCTCCGGCGCCTGCCCCGTCCAGATATTGTTGGAAGGGTTGATATCCGGGAAATCATGTTCCGGATCGATGGTAATGGATTTGATCCTGGAGGTCGACGGATAGGCAAACGCCTTCTCGGGGCCATGCTGCCAGATCTCCACGGGCAGCTTCAGCGTATCGATCTTGCCATTCTCCTGCTGGATCGCCATCACCACCGGCATCGCCATCTCCTCCAGGTTCTCGATCGTGATGATCGCCCCCTTGGACGGATCGTTCTCCACATATTTTACGCCCTTCACGCCCTGGTCCAGCTTCCAGTTGTTCAGGATCCATCCCCGCCAGAACCATCCCAGGTCCTCGCCCCCCGCATTCTCCATGGTCCGGAAGAAATCCCATGGCGTAGGGTGCTTGAACGCCCAACGGCGGATATAGGTACGGAACGCATAGTCGAACCGCTTTTCGCCCAACACATATTTCCGCAACAGGTCAAGCGCCATGGAAGGTTTCATATAGGCCGCGACACCCAGGTTATTGCCCTGGATGACATCGGGAATGGTAAAGATCGCCTCGCTCTTGTCACCGAACATATATCCCGCCTCTTTTTGCGCATCCTCTTTATGATAGAACTCCCCGTTGTTGAAGACCTTGGTATCGACGCCGTTGATGAAGGTGTTGAAACCCTCATCCATCCAGGCATATTTCCGTTCATTGGAACCCACGATCATCGGGAACCAGTTGTGCCCGAATTCGTGGTTGGTAACGTCCCAAAGCCCACCGTTACGCTCACCCGAGGAACAGAACACGATCCCGGGATATTCCATCCCGTTTACCAGCCCCGCCACATTGGTAGCTACAGGATAGGTAAACGGATACCATTCTTTTGAATAAAGTTCGATACACCCTTTTACGAATTCTGTGCTCCGGCCCCAGGCCTTGGCATCCGCCGACTCCGCCGGATAGACGCTCTGCGCCAGGGCTTTTTTTCCGCCCGGCAGATCGATCCGCGCGGCGTCCCAGATGAACGCCCTGGATGCGGCCCACGCCACATCGCGGGTCTGGTTGCACCGGAAATGCCAGGTAATCGTCGCCTTGGATAAATGCGCGGTACCGGCTTTCACCTCATCGGCCGTCTTAATGGCCACCGTCTTTTCGCTTTCCCGGGCCCTGGCTAACCGGCTGATCTGCGCCGGCGTCAACACCTCCGCAGGGTTCAGCAGTTCCCCCGATCCTACGACGACCAGGTCGGACGGCGCGGTGATCGTATAATCGATGTTGCCATAATCCAGGTAGAACTCGCCCTGCCCCAGGTACGGCAACACATTCCAGCCATTGACGTCGTCATAGACCTCCATCCGCGGATACCACTGGGCGATCTCATAGATCCAGCCGTCGCTCATGTGCTGCCGGCCCATCCGGTCCGTACCATATTCGGGAATGGAAAAAGAATAGTTGATGCGCAGCCGGATCGTCCCGCCTGCCGCCCGTAACGCCTCCGGCAAAAGGATCTGCATCCGCGTGTCCGAGATCACATAATCGGCCTTCACCTCCTTTCCGTCGGGCCGCAGGATCATCACGGACTTGATCTCGTCACCCGCCGTAAACTTCCGGTTCGACCAGCGACCGCCGGTCACCGGGTTAACAGCCTCGCCGCGCGAATCCTCGCGGTAGATATTCTGATCGACCTGCAGCCACAGGCAGGACAGCTCGTCGGGGCTGTTGTTCGTATAGGCAACGGTGACCTCCCCGCTCAGGGAATGCGCCGTCGTATCCAGCGTGGAATGGATCGTGTAATCGACCTTGTTTGTCCAGTACTTCGCCCCCGGCGCACCATTCGCGCTGCGGTAAACGGTACTGCCCGTGGAATAAAAAACGGGATCGAATGCTTTATGCTGATCGTAATGGGAAGCAGGCGGCGTTTGCGCCGATAACCCTCCGGCTGTAAGGACAAGCAGGAGCGCAAATAAAATGTGTCTCATACGCTAAAGATAAAGAACCCCGCGCAATCCTTGCGCGGGGCCAAAAAAATATCAAGCAGTAAACCTATTTGCTCTTCTTCGCGGAATCCCTGGCTCTCTCTTTTGCGGCAGCGGCGGCAACGGCAACTTTCACCGAATCCACATACCGCGTCGAATCGGCAGCGCTCGTCGTATCCGGCGGAATGAAGATATGCATATTACGCATCTCCTGCTCCGTTATCATCGGGAACTGGCCCGTCTTGATCTTATTGCATATGAACTCTCCCACAGCCAGCGCGTCCGCCTTGGTCCGGAAGACCCGGTTACCCGTGACACCCGGAATGAAGTTCTGATGAAAATAAGGGCTTCCGTCACGCAGGATATCATATCCCCAGCCATTCGGCACCTCGATCGCCCGCAACTCCATCAGCGCATGCTCCCGCTTCCACTTGTTCCGTTTATAAATTCCATACGAGAACGTGCCGATGATCACGATGAGCATCCCGATGGAAAGACCCCACTTACGAAGAAATGCCATTTTTTTAGTCAAACTGGTTGTAGACCTGGTTGGGGAAGAACTCTTCGATATCGGAGAAACCGGCAGTATTACCCGTACCCAAACCGGTACCGACAAAGCCGCGATTATTTAAGGTGAAACCCACAGCACCGCTACGGGCCGTACCTTCATAAGGTGTTTTCTCCGTCCAGAGATCGGTGGCGAAATCGTATTCCCAGGTATAGTTGATCGAAGTACCGTTCTGACCCAGCGTGATGTACCCTTTATCCCGCGTATTGCCATATGGATTGTTGGTGGCGGGGATCAGGAAGCCTGCACCATATTTACGGACGATGTTGGTATAGCCGTCATCGAACGTAGCGGGGTTGGTATTGTAGATATCGTGCAGCCGCGTCCATGCCGTCTGCGGGTTGGTTTCTCCCACATGCGGATCATATACCCAGAAATCATAGCACATATTGTTCGCTGCCCAAACGCTGCCCGGCGTATAGCCGGCCATGATATAACCCTTGTTCTGGTAAACCCAAACCGTTGCACCGGAACGTTGGTTGCCTTGCATATAGGCCATCTGCGTCCAGTGCCCCGTGGCAGGACTGTATTTCCATACGTCCCCGAAGTAATAGTTATTGTCGGTTCCCGTGAGCACATACCCGGTGGTATCGAAACCCCAGGCCACCGCGTCGAAACGGGGATAGCTGGTATCGGCATCGTGAATGGAGTCGATCTGGGACCAGCTGTTGGAACCGGGATTGTATGACCAGAAATCGGCTAGCGGGGTAAAACCATTGTTCGCAACACCCGTGCCAACATAACCGATCCCTTCGGTCGCAAACGCGCAGGCGTTGCTGCGGGCAGGACCGGCGAAAGGCGCGATTTGCGACCAGTTGCCATAGGCAGCAGAAGAATCATATCCATTTGGTTGGGCATAATTAATCGTGCCGGGAGTATATTTGAAAAAGGTGGTCAGACGTTGATCGGGACTCAAAGGGTTGATCCCGAGGCCCACAAAGGCGTTATCGACACCATTGATATTGATCACGAACACCGAGCCGTAGCCCATTTGCACGCCTGGCCAGTGAGCGCGAGCCACCCAGTTGCCGTTTTGAGTATAGTTGATGCTAGCTTTGGTGCAGGAAAACAGGATACCTAGTAACATTAACGCGAACAAAGTAATGTTGATCCGCTTCATATTTTTTTTGATATTTTCCGCTAAAGTATTCGAACATTGCATAGGAAATTCGTTAAAATGTATTTTCACATAATTTTAATAGATAAATGGACATGTTTCATATACCAAACCCGATCCTTACCGTTTTTTGGCATTGCTACTCATCTAGCCAATTTTGCGCTCGTATATCCTCCTGAAAAAGAAGGGCTAAGAGCGCGTTCCCGCCCCCCCTGTCACCCTTCGGGAAGGCCTATCACGCTTTTGGATTGGTAGATGAAAAATGTCGTTTGGTCGTTTTTTATGTACCTTTGATACATACTAACAAAATAGTAACAACTGGCGCCCCTAATATTGCAGCAATTAGTGAAAAAGGGCGAACTTTGCGCCCTGTTTACTCTATTGGCCTACAGATTGAACAAGAAAACCAGCATGACTAAACATAATTTTTTGAGAAAAGAACTGCTTTTTATTCTGTCCTGTCTCCTGTCGGCCTTTCTGTTTATCCCGGGCTGCGAAAAACAGCCAACGCTCAGCTTTGGCCAAACTTACGTAGACGATAACACCGGCGCCAATATCGTGCTGGTGGACACGGCTACCATTAATGTGTCCACCGTCTATACGGACTCTACCGCCACCGCCGCCACCGGCTACCTGATGGTAGGCTCCTATAATGATGGCTACCTCGGCACCGTCAGCTCCCGCGCGTTTCTGCAGGTGACCCCTCCCCCCAGCCTTCCTACGCTGACTACCCAGCTCGATACCTACGATTCTATCGGCATGATCCTGTTCTTTAAACCGGGCAACCCCTACTACGGTGACACCACCCAGTACCAAACTTACATGGTTAACCAGGTGGACACCCTTTGGCAACTGGCCCCCTTCCAACACGGCTGGTTCAGCAGCTATTCGCTGCCACTGGGTCCGAAGCTGGGTGAAACCACCGTTGAGATCGAACCCAATCGTCCCATCAACTTCGCCTCCAATACCAGCCAGGGCGCCGGCGATACCGTTAAGATCCGCCTGGACGACAACCTCGGCCGAACGATCTATAACATGGTCTACAGGAAATCGGATACGGTGGTGAAATCGAACGAGTGGCTCCAATGGTTCAACGGTCTCTGTATCTCCCCCGATCCCTCCCAGGGCGTGGCCAATATCATCAACGGTTTCAAGGATAGCTGTCTCATGCGGATCTATTACCGCGAAAATGCCGAGATCAGCTCGGAAAAATACCTCGACTTTACCCTTACGAACAAAAGTTTTCAGTTCAATAATATCAGGGCCACAGGCGCCAGTACCCTGGTCCAGCCTACCCAGAAACCGCAGACCCCGCCAACCACCCCATCGCCGTCGACCAACCATGCCGGCTATGTTTCGACCATCAACGGCATGAACGTAAAGCTCACCTTCCCTTACCTGAGCTCCATCGCCTTGCGACGGGACTTTATCGGCTTGCTTAGGGCCCAGCTCGTTGTCCGGCCGGTTCCCGGCAGCTTCTCGCAGATCTTGCGGCTGCCGCCGGCCGTAGGCATCTACTTCACGGACCTGAACAACCTCATCGGCACTCCAATCCCCGCCCTAGGTTTAGCCGGTGCGCAAACCGGTGCCCCGGTGATCGATTATTTCAATCCGTTGAATAGCGTCTATACCTACGACGTCACCACTTTCGTGGCGTCGCAGCTCACCAACCCCAGTCCCGCGGCTCAGCAAACGGGCCTGATGCTCAGCATACCCGCCCCGGCGGATAACGCCGCATTCCAACGGCTGATCGTCGCCGACCAATCCTATCCCAGAACCGAACAGATCACGCTCAACGTTTATTACATCTCGCTATACCCCCATCAATAAATCAAATGATACCCAGTCGAATGAAAAGTCTTTCGATCCTCATAACGCTGCTTACTGTTGCATCTCTCGGGGTGATGGCCCAAAACAACTTTTTACCCTATTCCCAGTTCGGTTTCGGGGAGCTTGACAACAGCTTCTACAACCGGACCAGCGGCATGGCCGAATCCGGTATCGCCTACCGGAGCAACCGCTTTCTGATCAACAATAACCCAGCCTCCTATTCCGCGCTCACCAACCAGTACTTTACCATGGAACTGAGTCTTCGCGGCAGCTATATCGACTACGCGGGTCAATCCGTCGAGCCCTCCGGTACCGAGTCCGCCGACCTCACCTTCCGTCGTCTCGTCATGGGGATCAAAGCCGCCAAATGGTGGGGTACCAGCATCGGCATCGTACCTTATTCCACCCAGAATTACGAATTCAACGTCCCCTATTATGTCCAGGGTAGCAACCAGGCGGTTGAAAACCAATATACCACGGGTCATGGTAGCGTCAATAAGGCCTACTGGGCGCATTCATTCGAATTCTGGCATCATTTGTCCCTGGGTGTGGAAGCCGGCTATATCTTCGGCGACCTCAACCAGAAAACGATTCTGCAGAATCTCAGCACGGGCGCCAGCGATGCTTCGACACAGAACGATATCTATCTGCAGAACCTCCGTATGACCTATGGTATCCAGGTCTACGGCCATGTCGGCAAAAAGCTCGACTATACCCTCGGCGGTATCTATTCTCAAAAAGCAGCCCTCCTCGCCTCGCCTAACCAAAGCGTTGGGACCGGAACCGACTCGCTCACCGCAACCGGTGGCGGCGGCTTGTATAACGCGCCGGGCGCGGACCACTATATGTATCTCCCCAACACCTTTGGCGGCGGCTTTTCGGTGACGTATAAACATAAATATACATGGACGGGCGATTACAAATATTCGGACTGGAACGGTGTACAACACGAGAACACCTATCCTGGTCAGAATTACAATATCGTCAGCAGCGAACGCGGCTCGCTTGGTTTCGAGGTCTCCAAGAAAAAGGCCTTCTATAACAACCTCGTCGAGATCAGCTATTTCCAATCGGGTCTCTACTACGGTAAAGACTATCTTCAGATCAACGGCACACAGCTCCACGACATGGGCGCCACGATCGGGATCGGCGTCAACAGCCTCAAGACTCCGCTGGCCTACAATTTGATCCTGAACTATGGCATCAGGGGAACCACCAGGAACGACCTGATCCGCGAGAATTATATCAACCTGACCTTCGTGATCAACTACGGCTCCATCTGGTTCACGAAGGGTCGAAAATTTGACTAACCCATGCTCGATCTCCATCAGCAGATGAAAGGCTTCCCGATGATGGGAGTGCTCAACTGCATCGTCGTGGAGGATAACAACAAGCAAAGCGCCCTGCTCAAGGACTATATCGCAAAGACACCAAAGCTCACGTTCTCCGGCAAATGCGAGTCGGCCACGGATGTCTACCCCCTGGTGATCCAGCACCGCGCCGACATCATCTTCTGGGATATCCGCCTGCTCGACAACCGCGTCATGCTTCGCCTCCGCGAATCGGGCTACTACCCCATCGTGATCTGTATAGCCGATAAACAGGAACAGGAAGAAAAAGAAACGGAGATGGATGTCTTCAGCTACCTCATCCGCCCCCTCTCCTTCGACCGGTTCCTCTCGACGATGAACAGGATCCGGGACTATCTCTCCACGACCATCTATATCCATCACCGCAACAACCGCTTCGTCTTCGTCAAATCGGAATACAAGATCATCAAGGTCCGTTTCGAAGACATCCTCTTCTGCGAAGGCATGAAGGACTATACGCAGATCTATGTTCGCGCCCGCGCCGAACCCATCCTCACCCTCAGCAACCTGAAATCCTTTTCGTATAAGCTGCCGCCCGAAGAGTTCATCCGCGTTCACCGCAGCTTTATCGTCTCCCTGACCCACATCGACTCCATCGCCCGCAACGAGATCTATATCGGCAAAAAGATCATCCCCATCGGCGACAGCTTCAAGGACGACTTCTACCAGATCATCGAGTGGAATTCCTAGGCAGCACCGCCACATCGGCCACGGGGACCACCACATCCGCCACCCGCTGCCGCATCGGCCAAAAAAGCCGTAATTTTGCAGGATGGACAGTCAGAAGAATATCAGAGTGGCAATCCTCGACCTCTACGAAGGACTGGCGAACCAGGGCATGCGCTGTATCCGTGAACTCCTCACCGGCTATGGCCAAACGCATGGGCTGAACCTGCACTACGACGAATTCGAAGTACGCCTCGAACACCAGGTGCCCGATCTCTCCTACGATATTTATATCTCCAGCGGCGGCCCCGGCAGTCCGCTCGACAGCGAAGGCAGCCAGTGGGAAGCAGCTTACTGGCGCTGGCTAAAACAGGTAGAGGAATACAATGCCGATCCCGCGACCATCCAGCCGAAACAGGTGCTCTTCATCTGCCACTCCTTTCAGCTGATCTGCCGCCACTATGGCGTAGCAAAGGTATCACACCGAAAATCCACGGCCTTTGGGGTATTCCCGGTCCATATGGTGGACGGCGGCGCCGATGAACCGGTCTTCGCCGGTCTCCGCGACCCCTTCTATGCCGTAGACAGCCGCAGCTACCAGGTGATCACACCGAACCACAATATCCTGTCCGCTATGGGCGGACAGGTCCTCGCCATCGAAAAAGAACGCCCGCATGTCCCGCTGGAAAGAGCGATTATGGCTATCCGTTTCAATGAATACATGATCGGCACACAATTCCATCCCGAAGCGGACGCCGCCGGCATGAGCATGTACCTGCAACGCGAAGACCGCAAACACACCGTGATCGCCGAACACGGCGAAGAAAAATGGAAAAGCATGATCACCCAGCTGGGCGATCCGGACAAGATCCGGTGGACCAACGCCCACGTGATCCCCAATTTCCTCGACTACGCACTGAACCACACACCCCAACTTATATAAAAGACGTACCTTTCAGGAAAAGCCCGTATGGTACCAGCATTGCGTCATGCCTTCAATGCCGCTTTCACCCGCCAGCACTATGAGCAATTCCTGGCCGATCTCAACAGCCGGTACCCGGGTGCCATCGAATTCCGGCTCGCCGAGACACCCGTTTTCATCCCTGCAGCATTCTCCGCACAGCTGGTAGACGCCTGCGAATACATCATCGACCTCATCCTGGAACCGCGTTTTAAAGAATGGACCGAACGCTCCATCCCTGAAAGCGATAGGGTCGCACGCGAGAACGATCATCCACATTTCCTGGTCTTCGACTTCGGCATCTGCGACGACGGCGAAGGCGGCCATATGCCCCAGCTCATCGAGATGCAGGGCTTCGCCAGCCTCTATGGCTTCCAGGTCTATTATCCCGAAATACTCCGGCGGCATTTCTCCATTCCGGACAACTATAGCCAGTTTCTCAGCGGCCTCGATCACGACAGCTATCTCCAATTGCTGCGCGATACGATCATAGCGGACTGCGCTCCGGAGAACGTCATCCTGCTGGAAATAAAGCCCCACGAACAAAAGACCCGCATCGATTTCTATTGCACCCAGGACTACCTGGGCATCGTACCCGTGTGCCTCACCGAATTGATCCGGGAAGGCCGCCAGCTCTTCTACCTGCACCCGGCCACCGGGAAAAAGACGCCCATCCGCCGCATCTACAACCGCATGATCTTCGACGAACTGCACACCCAGGCGGCTTTCCGCCTGGGAAAAGATTCGGTCGACATTCGCCAGGACCTCGACGTACAATGGGTCGCGCATCCCAATTGGTTCTACCGCGTGAGCAAATTTACTCTCCCCTTCCTGCGTCATCCCTCCGTTCCCCCCACTTATTTTCTCGACGAACTCAAACAACCACCCGCCGACCTGGAGAACTATGTCCTCAAACCCCTCTTCTCCTTTGCCGGCCAGGGTGTCATTATCGACGTCCAACCTGCAGACCTGGAAGTAGCCGATCCCCAGAACTGGATCCTGCAACGCAAGGTCCGCTACGCCGAACTCATCCCCACACCCGATAACGTTCGTGCCAAAGCCGAGATTCGCATGATGTATCTATGGAAGGACGGCGCAGCCCGCCCCACCCCAGCCATCAACCTGGCCCGGCTCAGCAAGGGAAAAATGATCGGCGTGAATTTTAATAAGGACAGGGAATGGGTCGGCGGAACCGTAGGCTTCTTCGAACGCTAGTTGCCGTAAGCAAATAGAAACCCGCCGGTCTCAAAATACAATTTCTCGTCGGCCGGGTCCAATGCCATGGCAATGCAGTCTAACGGCACCGGCAGCTCCTGTCGCTGTCTGTATTTGTCCCCCTCCCGCCGGTAGATGGTCAGCCGGCCTTCGGCATTATAACAAAAGACAAGACCATCATGGGAAATGAACATATCGACCCTGCCTTCGGCCAATCCCTCCGGCGGCCCCGGGAGCGCCGCGATCAACCGCCCTTCGACGTCCGGCGGCAACGGTGGCTTCAGCCGCCTGATGTATTCATACGGCCGGAAACGCGGCTCACGCCCCTTGATGAACCGCGAAACCAGGATCATCAGCAACGCCAAAACAACGAGTATCTGGAAGATCTTGTCCATGTACGATAGCAAGATACCGCGTATCTTTAAATAATCATGGACTTGCAACTACAAGGTAAGACGGCCCTCGTGCTGGCCGCAAGCAAAGGACTGGGTAAAGCCTGCGCCGCCGCTCTCGTAGCCGAAGGTGCGGACATCATCATCGGCGCCCGCAACACCGCTACATTGGAAGAAACGGCCACCGGGCTTCGCGCACTCGGCAAAGGCCGCGTCATGGCCGTTCCCGTAGATGTCACCGATGCCGCACAGGTCGCGGAAATCATATTGGCCGCGGCTACTACCTTCGGTAAGATCGATATCCTCGTTAACAACGCCGGCGGGCCACCCTTCGCCCCCTTCGAATCCTTCGATGACAACGCCTGGCAAAAAGCTTTCGAACTCAGCCTGCTAAGCACCGCCAGGTTCTGCCGCCTCGTGCTTCCTCATATGCGCAAGACCGGTAGCGGCCGCATCATCAATATCATCAGCCTTTCAGTAAAGACCTATGTGCCCAACTCCATCCTCTCAACCAGCATGCGCATGGGCGTCGTCGGCATGGCTAAGATGCTCGCCACCGAGCTGGGCCCCGACAACATTACCGTCAACAACGTAGCGCCGGGTTCGATCCTCACCGATCGGCTCAGGCAAACCATGACCTCCTCCGGCCCCAATGCACCGTCCCTCGAAACGGCCATGGCCCAACGCGCCAAAGACATCCCCCTGGGTCGCATCGGTAAACCCGAAGAACTGGCGGCACTCGTCGCGTTTCTCGCAAGCCCGCTCGCCGGGTATATCACGGGAACTACCATCCAGGTGGATGGCGGAGCCATCAAGGCGCCATACTGATCGGCATCGTCTCACGGCCGTCCATCGACCACCTCGCCGCCCCCGACGGCATCGTCAGGTCTCTTGCTGACAATATTGATCTGCACGGTCCAATCCGTAAGCTGGTACACCAGATCCACATCGATCTGCACCTCCCGGTAACGCCAGTCGTCCGTTTTCAACCGGAGTGTCGAAGTCGCAAAGGCTACGCCTTCTTTCGCCGGCTCCCAATTGCCTTCCAACAGGATCAGGCTGCTATCTCCCAGCGTCATGTGACACGCCTTCAATTGCTGGTAAAGCCGGTGATACCGCCGCTCGGCCGCGGCGTAATCATCACTGGTAAACATCCTGGCCTGCCAGCTGGCCGTGGTATCCCGCCTGGAATGCCAGCGGGTGACGACACACTCCTGCGCATCCGGCGGCATCAGCACCGAAGCATAGTTCTCGAACTCGCCTTGCGCCATCACCAGCTCGCCGCTGATATGCCGTAGGTTGTTGGGAAAATCCTGCAGCACGGCATCGATCACCGTGGGAAAATCGACCACCCGAGTGGGTGGATAAACAGCCTCCGCCAGCACCGCAGAGTCATCATGTGTTAATGAATTCTGTGCAAAAAGAGAAGAAAAGACCAGCACGGCCGCAGTCAGGGTTAAAAAGGATTTCATTGATAGGGATTTTCGTCAATTCTACTCCATTTGCACCAATGCTGCAATCTTAGCTTTTCCACTTATCCACATTCGAACTACCTTTGTGACAAATCCTCCCGCATGCAACACCTGAACGATATCCCTGCCAAACAGATCATCCCCGGCTTTTTCGGAAAAATGGTCCACGGCGCCAGCAGTACCCTGACCTTCTGGGAGGCAAAAAAAGGCAGCTCCGTCCCCGAACACAAACACATGCACGAACAGATCACCTATCTCGTCGACGGCGAGCTGGAAATGACCATCGGCGGTCAGAAATACCGCTTCACCGCAGGCAATGTCCACGTGATCCCTTCCAATGTCCCGCATTCGGCCCTCGCCGTCACCGACTGCAAGATCATCGATTCCTTCGCCCCCGCCCGGGACGATTACCGGTAAACCCCGTAAACTATGGCACATACCCACCAGCACGATCACCCGCATCCGCATACCCACGATCATTCGCACGACCACGGGCATGACCACGACCACGGGCATGACCACGACCACGGGCACAGCCATGATCATGGCCATGGTTTCGGCCACCACCACCATCCCGTAAACATCGAAAAAGTGGGCCGGGCCTTCGTCATCGGCATCGTGCTGAACTTCCTTTTCGTGATCATCGAAGTCATCGTGGGCCTTGCTATCCACTCCCTTTCGCTGCTTTCGGATGCCGGCCACAACCTCGCCGATGTCGCCTCGCTGGCCATGGCCCTGATCGCTATCCGTCTCTTGAAGATCAAGCCCACCGAAAAATATACCTACGGCTATAAAAAGACGACCATCCTCGTCGCCCTCCTTAACGCGGCCATCCTGCTGATCTCCCTCGGCGCCATCGGCTACGAAGCCGTTCACCGCCTCATGACCCCCGAACCGCTTCCCGGTAAAACCATCGCCATCGTCGCCGCCATCGGCATCGTGATCAACGCGGTGACCGCCCTCCTGTTCATGCGCGACCGCGAAAACGATCTGAACGTCCGCGGCGCTTTCCTGCACCTCCTGTCCGACGCCATCGTCTCCGCAGCCCTCGTGATCGGTGGTATCATCATCGCATTCACCCATTTGTTCTGGATCGACTCCGTGTTAAGCCTGCTGGTTGCCGTCGTGATCCTCTTCAGTACCTGGCAGCTGCTCCGCGACAGCCTGCGCCTTTCGCTCGATGGTGTGCCCCAGGGCATCGAGATCAAAAAGATCCGCGACACCATCGCCCGCATCGCCGGCGTCAAAGACTTTCACCATATCCACGTCTGGGCCATCAGCACCACCGAGAACGCCCTGACCGCCCATCTTTGCGTCGACCGCGATGCCAGCATGGAATTCATCGAAAAGCTCAAACATACCATCAAACACGAGCTGCTCCATCAGAACATCCAGCACGCTACCCTCGAGATCGAAATGGAGAATTCCCCCTGCGACGAACCGGATTGCTAAATCCGCGCAGGATCGCGGCTCTTACGGCTAACCGCTAGTTGATAAAACCCCAGAAGATGCCGACCCGGATGATCAACGCCTGTTCGGGGTAACCCGGCGCCACGAAATTGTTGTTGTACCAGCCAAACCCCCTCGGCTTTAAGGCTATCGCATTCATATTCTCGCCCTGTACATACGCCGTAAAGGATCGTATACGTAAGTGAAGATAAAGATTGATATCAGGCAGCTTCTGACTCAACACCGAGTTCTGTGTATAAAACTGGTCGGTAACCGGCGAATACCCGTCGGCTTTATAGCTGCTGATAAACCGGACCTCTGTACCAAAGCTGATATTGAGGTTATGGAACCCGAAATTGCCGTCATACCCTACCTGGTTGTTCGAAACGACCAGCGGCACATGAACGGAAGAACTCGTCGCCTGCTGTACCGTCGTCAGCGTGCGCCATTTCCAGTGCCGGTACAACGTGAACTGCTTCCGCAGCGTGATCTGCAGGATATTGAACAACGTCCCCTCCTGCCTTTCCTGGTAATACTTCGTAAAATAGGCATAGTTGCTCAGCAGATAGTACGAGCCGGTGAGACTCAGCTGATGCTGCGGCACATCGAGGCTGGCAAAGAGATGCGTCGTATTTTCCTTGAGAAAGCTCTGCTTCTTCGCCGTCGTGTCGATATTGAAGCTGCTGGCCCTGTCGAAGACAAATCCGGGCGTCCGGTTCGAGTTCTCGAACCCGGCCTGGAAATAACCCAGGTTCCTGCTGATCAGCCGGCGCAGACTGATATAACCGTTATAATCTCCCGCATCGAGCCCGCTGAGATACAACCGGCCATAGGCTTCGATGTCCCATTTCTGATTCCGGGTCTTGTTCCGGTATTCCGCATGGGCAAATACATTCTGGTCCGAGACCCGGTGCGAGGTGATGAGCTTACTGCTGTAAAGCTGCGAAGTATCGAATTTTCCTTTCAGCAATTCGAGCGTGGCCCCCAGTTTGAGAAAATCATGCGGATTATGGGCGTCCGGGAAGGTATACACGCTGAGATCATTGGACAGGTTATGCCACATGTCCTGCCGGATCACCGTATCCGCCCCACCCACATAGCTCATGCCGAGGTTATTCTCATAATAGCCGGAATCCAGGGTATAAACGCCCGGCGTATAAAAATCTTTGAAGATGTAGTTATAGGCGCTGTAGGCGATCGTATGCTCCAACCGCAACCGCGGATAAAAAAGCGGGATCACCGAGGAGTCCGTCACGATAGAATCCTTTTGCCCCAGGTCATATTGCTGCCGCATCAGGAATGTCGTCTGGTTGTATTTCATACCCGTTGTCACCAGCGATTGGAACGGGTTACCCGTGGCCTGCACCAGGTTCTGCCCGAAATACACCGGCAGTGTATTCTGATTGCTGTACTGCGTACTGTCGAGATCCTTTGGATTGGTGATACCGCCATTCTCCGAAGCATTCAGATGGCTCGCTACCAGGATAAAAAAATTCTGATACCGCTTGCTCCTCGACTGGTACCAGGAATTTAACCGGTAGTCGTTGTGATTGGAATTCTGATTCTGAAACGACCCCGGAGCATTGACCAGCCGGTATTCGAAGGCGAAATTCCAGTTGGGGCGGATGTTTTGCGTGTGGAAGATATCGATGTACTGCTCCGCCCGGCTCGCCAGCATATACCCCATCTCCGTATACGGCTTGGTAGTATGAAAGAATCGGGTCTCCTCGGTAGTGAAAAGATAGAGATCATAGGAATGCCAGCCCGGGTCCCAGCCGCTTAGCATCCGTGGATTGAACACCAGAGACTTGGCGGCCGTGCCGAAATTGCCGAGGTTGATCCAGCTATTCGGCCGGGGGATCTTGTTCCCCAGGTCATAAATGGATGAATCCAGCTTTTCATACCGGCTGCTGTCGAGATACCGGAAATTGATCGTGATCGTATCCTCCTTGCGATGCTGAAGCGAATCGCCTTTACCGCCTCCTCCGCCGCCCCCCATATTGCCGAAACGCCCCAGCGGGTTCTGCGCCAGCGCTCCCGTACCGGACAAGAGGGCCACCAGGAGAAACCCTGCAACGAGGCGCAAATGTAAGTGTCCTTTCACTGCGGAAAAAATTACGGACAATTTACTCATTAGGTGCGAGGCGGTGGTATATGAAAAGTTAATTTGCTATTTCGGTCTGTAATGCGCTTAAAGGCTTTCGATGATTCCCTTGAACAAGGCGGTGAGCTTGGGCTCGGCCGCGGCAGCAGCCGCCAACACCTCTTCATGCGTGATGATATTGTCCTCCTCCCGGATACCCAGATCGGTGATGACACTCATTGCGAAGACAGCCAACCCCAGATGCCGGGCCGCGATCACCTCCTGAACCGTGCTCATGCCCACGGCATCACCGCCGGCAATATGCAACAGCCTGTATTCGGCACGGGTCTCGAAGGTAGGTCCCGTGACACCCGCATATACGCCCTCGTGTACGGGTATCCGCAACGAAGCCGCGATCTCCTTTGCCCGGTCGATCAGCACCTTGCTGTAAGGCTCGCTCATATCCGGGAAACGGGGTCCCAGCGAGGACTCGTTCTTCCCCAGGAGCGGGTTCACCACGAAAAGACTGATGTGATCCCGGATGATCATCAGATCCCCGACCTTGAAGGCCCTGTTCATTCCCCCGGCGGCATTGGAAAGCAGTAGCGTCTCCACTCCCAGGAATTTGAGCACCCGGATAGGATACACCACCTGCGCAGGAGTATAGCCTTCATAATAATGGAACCTGCCGGATAGGATCACGACCCGCTTGCCGCCGATCTGACCAAAGATCAGGTTCCCCTGGTGCCCTTCTACGGTAGACACCGGAAAATGCGGAATATCGCTGTAGGAGATGGTTTTTTCAATGGCTATCTCACTGGCCAGGTTGCCCAGACCACTTCCCAGGACGATCCCCGTTTTCGGCGCCCCGGAATAGAGACTCCGGATGACGGTGACCGTTTCTTCGATTTGCTGTAAGATGGTTAATCCCATATTAGCTCACGGCTTTGTTGACCAGAGCCGCCGCTTCGCTCAACAGGATAGCACTCTGAACTTTGAGCCCGCTTTGCGCAATAAGCTGCTGGGCCTCTTCGGCATTCGTACCCTGAAGACGGACAATGATGGGCACCTTGATATCACCAATGGATTTGTAGGCATCGATGACCCCCTGTGCCACCCGGTCGCACCGGACGATGCCACCGAAGATATTGATGAGAATGGCTTTTACTTTCGGATCCTTGAGGATGATGCGGAAACCGGCCTCCACCGTCGTGGCATTGGCCGTACCACCGACGTCAAGGAAGTTGGCAGGCTCACCGCCGCTCAGCTTGATCATGTCCATGGTCGCCATAGCCAGACCGGCGCCATTGACCATACAACCCACATTCCCGTCCAGCTTGACGAAATTCAGGTTGTACTTGCCGGCTTCTACCTCCGTAGGATCTTCTTCGCTGATATCGCGCATGGCCTCGAGATCGGGATGCCGCATCAGGGCGTTGTCATCCAGGTTCATCTTGCAATCCACGGCAATGATCTTCTCGTCACTTGTCTTGAACAACGGATTGATCTCGAGCATGGAACAATCCAGGCCCACATACGCATTATAAAGATTCGTTACAAACTTTACACAATTCTTAAAGGCCTCCCCGCTAAGCCCAAGATTAAAAGCGATCTTCCGCGCCTGGAAAGGCTGCAGCCCGCCACCGGGATACACGTGCTCTTTAAATATCCTGTCGGGAGTATTGTGTGCCACCTCTTCGATATCCATCCCGCCTTCCGTGCTGTACATGATCACATTCTGACCCCTGGCCCGGTCCAGCAACACCGACAAATAGAATTCCTTCACCGGGTTGGCACCGGGATAGTAGACGTCCTGGGCGATCAGCACCTTGTTCACCTTCTTCCCCGCAGGACCCGTTTGGATCGTCACCAGCGTCCCTCCCAGGATATTAGAAGCAATTTGTTTAATATCTTCGGCACTCTTGCCCACGGCTACCCCACGCTGCTCTGTACCCTGGATCTTGCCTTTTCCCCGCCCCCCTGCATGGATCTGCGCCTTCACTACGGCAAAACTGTTACCGAACTGAACCTTAAGATTTTTATATGCTTCTTCGGCTGCCCCCGCATTGTCCACCGGGATGCCTTCCTGCACGGGAACACTATATTTCTTCAGTAGTTCTTTGGCCTGATATTCATGCAAGTTCATGGAGAAAAAATTTGGGGCAAAAATAAGGCAAAATTCCTAATATCCAGGATTCTGCTTCAACGCCGGATTCAGCAATATCGCATTACTCGGTATCGGGAAAATACGATGGTTAGGATCGGCATCGGTCTTGAAACCCCATGCCCCCTCATATTTGCCAAAACGGATCATGTCATTCCGGTGCCAGGTTTCATAGCTCAATTCCCGGCAACGT